>NZ_JBFHDW010000106.1:0-8355 GCF_041584535.1 Actibacterium sp.
CGCGGGCAATTGCACGGCGCGGGCGCGGGCGTTTTTCGACAGGGTCACGGCCAGCATCTCGATCAGGATGCGGTAGACGTTGTTTTCAGGCTGCTGCTCGGTCAGGCCAAGGCTGTTGACCTGAACGCCATAGCGGAAGCGGCGGAATTTCGGATCTTCGACGCCGTAACGGTCGCGGGTGATTTCGTCCCACAGTTCGACAAAGGCGCGCATCTTGCACATCTCGGTGATGAAGCGGATGCCCGCGTTCACGAAGAACGAGATCCGGCCCACCATGTCGGGGAAGGCCTCGGGGGCGACTTTGCCCTTCAGGTCGTCCAGAACGGCGGTGGCCGTGGCCAGCGCAAAGGCCAGTTCCTGTTCCGGCGTCGCCCCGGCCTCTTGCAGGTGATAGGAACACACGTTCATCGGGTTCCATTTCGGCAGATGCTCGCGCGTATAGGCGGCGACATCGGTGATCATGCGCAGGCTGGGCTTGGGCGGGGCGATATAGGTGCCGCGCGACAGGTATTCCTTGATGATGTCGTTCTGGACCGTGCCTTGCAACTGGCTGATATCGGCGCCTTGTTCCTCGGCCACGGCGATATACAGCGACAACAGCCACGGCGCGGTAGCGTTAATCGTCATCGAGGTGTTCATCTGTTCCAGCGGGATCTGATCGAACAGCGCCCGCATATCGCCCAGATGCGACACCGGCACACCGACCTTGCCGACCTCGCCGCGCGACAATTCATGGTCGCTGTCATAGCCGGTCTGGGTCGGCAGATCGAAGGCCACCGACAGGCCGGTCTGGCCCTTGGCAAGGTTGCCACGATACAGTTCGTTCGAGGCCTTGGCCGTCGAATGCCCGGCATAGGTGCGGAACAGCCAGGGGCGGTCTTTTTTGGTCTCGGTCATGTCGGGCCTCGTGAATCAGCTTCGGCAATTTTATTACGTTCGGGTAGTGATACTTAAAACATTATGCCAATGTCAATTCGCTGCAACGCGGCGCCACCGCGCAGATGCAGAGAATTCGCCGCTGTGCTGAAATTGTAAGAGATTTCAGCCCCCCTATATAAAACAGAGACATAAAATTACAAAACAGACCATCGGATGGTTGCAATGTTGCGCAAACGCATTTACTTCCCGGATGAAACGCCGGATTGATTCTGCGATGCGGCACGAAACTGTAACATATTATGGAGGCTTTGATGGCGCTCGATACCAAAACCGACGTTCTGTCCTACGACGCCCCTGAGAAAGAGCTGTATGAAATCGGCGAAATGCCTCCGATGGGGTATGTTCCGCAGAAAATGTACGCTTGGGCCATTCGTCGGGACCGCCATGGCGAACCCGAACAGTCGTTTCAGGTCGAAGTCGTGGATACCTGGCAGATCGACAGCCACGAGGTTCTGGTTCTGGTTATGGCCGCAGGCGTCAACTATAATGGCGTCTGGGCTGGCCTTGGTGTGCCGATCTCGCCGTTCGACGGTCACAAGCAACCGTATCATATCGCTGGCTCGGATGCGGCCGGTATCGTCTGGGCCGTTGGCGACAAGGTGAAAACCTGGAAAGTCGGCGATGAAGTGGTTATCCACTGCAACCAGGACGACGGCGACGACGAGGAATGCAACGGCGGCGACCCGATGTTCTCGCCGACCCAGCGGATCTGGGGCTATGAGACCAACGACGGGTCGTTCGCGCAGTTCACCCGCGTTCAGGCGCAGCAGCTTCTGCCGCGTCCCAAGCACCTGACCTGGGAAGAATCGGCCTGTTACACCCTGACGCTGGCCACTGCTTACCGGATGCTGTTCGGCCACCACCCGCACGAGCTGAAGCCGGGCCAGAACGTTCTGGTCTGGGGCGCGTCGGGCGGTCTGGGCTCGTTCGCGATCCAGCTGATCAACGCGGCTGGCGGCAATGCGATCGGCGTGATCTCGGATGAGGACAAGCGCGACTTCGTGATGTCTCTGGGCGCCAAGGGTGTGCTGAACCGCAAGGATTTCAACTGTTGGGGCCAATTGCCGAAGGTCAACACGCAGGAATACAAAGACTGGTTCACCGAAGCGCGTAAATTCGGCAAGGCGATCTGGGATATCACCGGCAAGGGCGTGAACGTCGACATGGTGTTCGAGCACCCCGGCGAGGCCACCTTCCCGGTATCGACCCTTGTGGTGAAAAAAGGCGGCATGGTCGTGATCTGCGCCGGCACCAGCGGTTTCAACTGCACCTTCGACGTGCGCTATATGTGGATGCACCAGAAGCGGTTGCAGGGCAGCCACTTTGCCCACCTGAAACAGGCTGCGGCGGCGAACAAGCTGATGATCGAACGCCGTATCGATCCCAGCATGTCCGAAGTGTTCCCGTGGGATGAAATCCCGAAGGCCCACACCAAGATGCTGCGCAACGAACACAAGCCCGGCAACATGGCCGTGCTGGTTCAGGCACCGCGCACCGGTTTGCGCACGCTTGAGGACGTTCTGGAAGCCGGCAAGTAAGCCCGCTTTTCCCGACGCGACATTGCGAACCCCGCCCTGCATCCCGCAGCGGCGGGGTTTTTCATGTTCCGGCTGGTGAAAGGGGGCTATGCAGGCGGTTAATACTCGCTATGGTTGTATTGGGGCGCAGGGAAAGGGAGGCTCCAAGGTGAACGACTGGATACTTGACGTGCTGGACGATCTGAGAAGTTTCGCCCGGCAAAACGGGATGCCGGCGCTGGCGCAGGAACTGGATCAGGCGGTGGATGTCGCCTGTCGCGAGATCGGCGCGACGATCCGGGTCTCGTCGCCCGAGTTCGGCCAGCGGCGCGGCACCGGCAAGGTCACGAAGGGGCATTAACGGGTCTGGCGCCGGTCGGGACGGGCGGATAGGGTCGCCGCATGTCCGTTCCTGCACTGCAATTTTCCGACGATCAGGCAGATGCCTATGACCGCGTGGCCGAGGCCTTGCGCGGCATTGGCGTTGACCTTGAAAACGACACGCTGACCCCTCGGGCCGAGGGGCAGGGCAACACGGTTCTGTCGGTGATCGGCAAGGCCGGGTCCGGCAAGACCATGCTGCTGGCCAAGCTTTACGAGGCGCTGGAAAGCGCGGGTGTGGATGTGGTCTCGGGCGATTACGAGGGCCGCCGCCGCAAGGATCGCCGCACTCTGGCCATTCTGGCGCCGACCAACAAGGCGGCCAGCGTGCTGCGCACCCGTGGCGTGCCCGCCACCACCATTCACCGCATTCTCTACACCCCGGTTTACGATCCCGAATACGAGAAAATCGCTGAATGGCTGGCGGGCAATGGCGACCGTCCGACCATCGAAGGCCTGACCGAAATCGCGCTGGACCGGGCCTATGCGTTTTACCAGAATAACAAGTCGATCCCCGGTGCGCTGGCGGCGGCGGGCCTGCGTGGCAGCGATTTCATCAAGGGCTGGAAACGGCGCGAGGAACCGCTGGATATCGGGTTCGTTGACGAGTCCTCGATGCTGGATGTGCGCCAATTCGAGGACTTGCAGGAAATCTTTCCGACGCTGGTGATTTTTGGCGATCCGGCACAATTGGCCCCGGTCAACCAGTCGGGTCAGATGGTGTTCGACACGCTGCCCGAGCCCAGCAAGCTGATCCTGCATCGCATCCACCGGCAGGCCGATGACAACCCGATCCTTGATCTGGCCCATGCGCTGTCCGATCCCGCGCTGAGGTTTGAGGATTTCGAACGCATGGTCGGCGAAAAGGCGGCGCAGGATGACCGCGTGGTGCTGGCCGGTCGGGTCGAAAGCGACCTGATGGCGCGCTCGCCGGTTCTGGTCTGGCGCAACGCGACGCGCATCCGGCTGATCCACGCCTTCCGCGCGGCCTTTGACGCGCCTGCGGATGCTTTGCTGCCGGGTGAGCCGCTGATCTGTGACGGGATCGAACTGCCGCTGAAGCATCGCAAGAAGCGGCTGGATCTTGAGGCACGCGGCCTGATCAAGGGCGCTCAGGTGATCTATCTGGGGCCGGGCAAGCGGCCCGGGTTCTCGCGGTTGCATGTGATCGGGGCCGAGGATCCTCAGGTCTCGGCCGCGTCGATCATCAAGATCGAACTGCCCGACGAGGAAGAACCGTTCATCCCTTTTGCCGCCAACATGGGCGCGGCGTTCCTGCATGGCGCGGCGGTGACGATCCACAAGGCGCAGGGGTCGCAAT
Source organism: Actibacterium sp. (assembly GCF_041584535.1). GTDB lineage: Bacteria > Pseudomonadota > Alphaproteobacteria > Rhodobacterales > Rhodobacteraceae > Actibacterium_D. The sequence goes on from NZ_JBFHDW010000106.1 coordinate 4,159, forward strand.
GGGAAAACGTTCAGGTCTTTTCCCCCGATCTGTGGGCCGCCGCCCGTATGGGCCGGGTCGAAGCCGGTCAACCCTTGTGGAAACGGCTGGCCTATGTTGCCATTACCCGGGCCGAGCACCGGCTGTTCTGGGTCACGCGCGCCCGTCTGGCGCGGCCAAGCGGGCCGCTGACGGTGGACGATCTGCGGGCGGCTCCCACGCCCCTAGCCCTGAAAATGGAGGCACTGGACGATGGCTAAGACAATCCTGATCACCGGCGCCAGCAGCGGCATCGGCGCCGCCGTGGCGCGGTTGTTCCTGAACGATGGCTGGCAGGTCGGTCTTTTGGCGCGGCGGCAGGACCGGCTTGAGACCGTGGCCGAAGGCCGCCCCAACGCGCATGTCTTGCCCGCCGATGTCACCGACGCCAATGCGGTCGATGCGGCGTTCCGGCAGTTCACCGCCATGACCGGGCGGCTGGACGTGCTGTTCAACAATGCCGGGATGTTCGGCCAGCAGGCACCGATCGACGAAATCTCGGTCGAGAATTGGGAACAGGTGATGCTGGTCAATCTGCACGGCATGTTCCTGTGCGCCCGCGCCGCGTTCCGGCAGATGCGGCAACAACAGCCTCAGGGCGGGCGGATCATCAACAACGGCTCGATCTCGGCGCATAATCCGCGCCCCGGTTCGGTCTGCTATACCACCACCAAGCACGCGATCACCGGCCTGACGAAATCGCTGTCGCTGGACGGGCGGCCCTATGGTATCGCCTGCGGCCAGATCGACATCGGCAATGCCCGCACCGAGTTGGTCGAGGAACTGACCGCGCGGCTTGAGGCCGAAGGCAAGCCGGTTCAGCCGACGATGGATGTCCGCCACGCCGCCGAAGCGGTTCAGCACATGGCCAATCTGCCGCCCGAGGCGAATATGCAGTGGCTGACGGTGATGGCGACGACGATGCCCTATATCGGGCGCGGCTAGGCCTAGCCCCGGATCAGGCGGAACACCGTCGCGGCGCCCCAACCGGCAAAGACAGCGATTGCCACGCACAGCAGGCCATAGATCAGCGGCTGATCGGTCGCCAGATTGAAGGTCAGGCGTTCGATCCCGACCATCGAGACATTGATCGACGTGGCATAGCTGTCGATGACCTGACCGCCTCGGGTCAGGAAAATCCGGGTGGTATACAGGCCTTCGGTCAGGTTGGCGGGCAGGGTGATCGCGGTGCGGAACAGCGTGTCCTCGTCCAGACTGACGCCGCCCGGGGTTAATTTGAACGCGCCCTCGTCCTCGCGGATGCGCAGCAGGGCGTCGCCGAAATAGGTGTCGGTGCCCGCGGGAATGAACTGCGGCGCCGAGATGTGATAGCGGGCGTCGGCATCGGGCGCCAACAGCTGATCCAGCGGCCCGGACGAGGTCACGGCGTAAAAGCTGGGCACGTTCCCGATCGCGCGCGAGTCGGCGTTGACCCAGATGCCCATGCGCCGGTCCTTGCGGCGCACGGTGATGGTCTGCGGCGGCCCGGCGACGGTGATGATGACGCCAAGGGGTGGTTCGATCGGGGCCGGGGCGATGCGCTTGACCGCGCCAAAAATCAGAATATCGGTGCCCGAGAAATCGGCGGTGATCGCCACCCGCGCCTGACTAAGACCCGCGACGATTTCCTCGGCCGCGGCGACGCGCAGCGGCAACAGCGACATGAGGGCGACAAGCAGAAGACGCAACATCATTGGCCTCCCGCCGCGATGGAATACAGTTCGTGCGGTTCAAGCAACAGGTCCAGCGCCAGCTTGCCGCAGACCGACAGCACCAAGAGCGCCAGCAGGATGCGCAGTTGCTCGGCCTTCAGTTTGACGCCGATCCGGCTGCCCAATTGCGCGCCGACAACGCCGCCCAGCAACAGGATGACCGCAAGGAACAGATCGACCGTATGGTTGGTGATCGCATGCATCAGCGTGGTGAAGGCGGTGACAAAGATGATCTGGAACAGCGAGGTTCCGATCACCACCTTGGTCGGCATGTTCAGCAGATAGATCATCGCCGGAATCATGATAAAGCCACCGCCGACTCCCATGATCGCCGCCAGAACCCCGACCGCAGCACCCACGATCAGCGGCGGGATCACCGACAGATACAGGCCCGAGGCGCGGAATTTGATCTTGAGCGGCAGCGCATGGATCCAGCCACGCTGACGCCGTTTGGCCGGCGCGCCCGAGCGCACCCGGCGCAGCGCCCGCAGGCCCTCGACCAGCATCAGCAGGCCGATAATGCCCAGAAACACCACGTAACACAGGGTCACCAGCAGCTCGACCTGACCCAGCCGCGACAACAGATTGAACAGCCAGATCCCAAAGCCCGACCCGATCAGGCCACCGATCAACAGGACCGAGCCCATCCGCAAATCCACGGTCTTGCGCTGAAGATGTGCCAATACGCCCGAGACCGACGACGCAACGATCTGGTTCGCCCCGGTGGCCACGGCCACGGCGGGCGGAACGCCGATGAAAAACAGTAGGGGCGTAATCAGAAAGCCGCCTCCGACCCCGAACATGCCTGACAAAATGCCGACGATGCCGCCAAGGCCCAGCAGCAGAAACAAATTGACCGAGACTTCGGCGACGGGCAGGTAAATTTGCATTCCTATCCCTAGTGCCGAAAACCAAAGGCCTGCAAGCCCCGGCGTCGCGGTTCGGTCAGATATTGTGGCTGTCCGGCGGGGTGCTTTCGGCCTGTGCTGTCAAATCCGGCAGCCGGGAATGGGGGCAACCCTAGCCGCTTGCGCGCGTTCCCAGCGGTTTGCGCAGGATCAGCGCGTCAATCGCGGCCCCTTGCGGCATCTGGTAATAGCCCTTGCGCCGCCCGGCCTGCGCGAAGCCGGCGCCAAGATACAGGCCGATTGCGGCGGTATTATCGGCGGCGACTTCAAGAAACGCCTCATCGGCGCCGCGCGTCAGGGCTTCGGATTCGAATCGCGCCATCAGGCGGCGCCCGGTGCCGCCACGTCGGGCGGCGGGATCGACGGCGATGGTCAGCAACTCGGCCTCGCCCGCCAGCGCCCGACCCAGGGCAAACCCGGCATCTTCGGTCACCAGAAAACAACCGGGGCCAGTCAACAGATCGCGGAATTCCTGCGCGTTCCACGGACGCGGGGCGGTGAAACAGGCGGCATGAAGGCGCGCCAGATCGTCGGGTGTCATGGCAGGATCACCGGCGGCGGGTCCGAGGCCGGTGCAGCATCCGCAGCCCGCAGATACAGCGGTGCCGGGCGGGCAATCTCGCCGCCCTCTTGAATGCGATCCCCGGCGATGCGGGCGATATGCACCGCCAGCGTGGCCTCGGGCAGGGTTTCGACCAGCGGCCACGGGTTGTTCAGATCGCTGCGGGCGATCAGACGCGGGGCGGCGGTTTGCCCGGTCTCGAAGTCTTGCGCATAGACCATATCGCGCCGCGCATCGACCAGCGCGGTCAGCGGCCGGGGCTGATCCAGCGCCAGCGCCTCGAACATGCTGACCCCGACGGCGGGAATGCCTAGCCCCAGCGCCAGACCGCGCGCGGCCGAAACGGCGATGCGGATGCCGGTGAAATTGCCCGGTCCGACCCCAACGCCCAGACCGGCCAGATCCGACCATTGAACGCCCGCATCGGCCAGAACCTGTTCCAGCAGCGGCATCAGGCGCTCGGCCTGACCTTTGGCCATGTCCTCGTGCCGCGATGCGATGACCCGGTTGCCTGACAACAAAGCGGCCGCGCAATGCGCGGCCGATGTGTCAAAGCCAAGGATCAATGGATCAGGCGGCAACCGGACGCACCTCGGTCACCTCGGGGATGTAATGGCGCAGCAGGTTCTCGATGCCCATTTTCAGGGTCAGGGTCGAAGACGGGCAACCGGCGCAAGCGCCCTGCATATGCAGGTAAACCACGCCGCGTTCAAAACCGTGAAAGGTGATGTCGCCGCCATCCTGCGCCACCGCCGGACGCACGCGCGTATCCAACAGCTGTTTGATCTGGTTCACGATCTCGGAATCGGGGCCGTCGTGCTCGGCATGACCGGCCTGCGCCGCGCCTTGCATCACCGGCTGGCCCGATTGGAAATGCTCCATGATCGCGCCAAGGATCGCGGGCTTGATTACGTCCCATTCGATCGCATCGCCCTTGGTCACCGTCACAAAATCGGTGCCGAAAAAAACGCCCGAAACGCCCTCGACCCCGAAGATC
>NZ_JBFHDW010000107.1:0-8241 GCF_041584535.1 Actibacterium sp.
CTGTCAATAAAGGTAGAACGCTTATTAATTAGGGGTGCTCCGCCTGATCGCGTGCCAGCAGCTTAACACAAAAGATGTGTGCGCATAATATGTATGCTAATTATAAGTATCGGCCGGACAGTCCTCACCTGTGCACCGGATGGTCACATTTTTGCGGCGCGCCTCAGATCACAAAAGCGAATCCCGCCCGCAGACCGGTAGCGTCCGTAAACCTGATTTGTAGCAAATGAGTTTCAATTTTTTCCGCAAACGCAGGTTCGGCCATAAACGGTCAGGAGACCCGGATCATGCTGCGGGGCGAAATCGTAACGCTTTGTAATCTTTAGAAAGATTTTCGGATCAGTGACAATTCGCCAATCTTCCCGCGCTGTCGGCGCGACGGATCGCCGGTTTGGACTGCGCTGCCATGCAGCAAAGCGGATTGACTCATTTAGGAAATATACTCATAAGTAGTATACTATCTAAATGGCCATGCGTGATGCTCCGTAAGGGGGAAATCAGGCACAACGAAAAGACGCGCCGGTACTGGAACCGCTATTCCGGACCCAGTTTAATTCGACAATATGGGACAACACCATGCAGCAATTGACCAACATCGACGCGCGCTGGATCAAGGGTGGATCTGCCAAGGCTTCGTCTCACGTTGCCAACCTTTCGATCTTCGACAAGCCCGGCGAAGAAGTCGCCGGTCTGGTCGAAAAATTCCCCGATCATCCGTAACAAGGTTTGCCCACCCGAAACGGGGCGGGCATCCGCTTGGAAATCGCAGAGTGACCTAGGGTAATTTAGAGGGTGACACGAACATACGCGATGGTATTGTGAGGGCGCTTCGGGCCCAACCGGCACGCATCAAATATGGTATGAAAATAAGGGGTTTTTCGCGATTCCGTTGCTGAAAACGACAGTTGACGGAAGCGTTGACAAGCGCACATATTATCCGTAGGCGAACAATGCTTGCCGTGGTTGGCCCGGGTTGAGAGGATCGGGTGCGGACTGGAAACAGATGACGGAAACTGGTCGCAACCGATGGGAAACAGGGGGTCTGAAACGGTCGCCGAATGACAGGGAAACGCTTTGACGCCGGGGTCAATTGGGGTCGCAAGACCGGGAGGATCACGGGGGCAGGGCGGGTGTATTCGGAACGGGTCGCGCAGATGTGCGGCAGAATGACCGCAGGCCTTTTTTTGGAATTACTTGGCTCTTTATGGGAGGAACCAATATGTCGAACCACATTCCGCACGACGTAGTGCGCGAGGACCGCGCGGATGGGTCGATCATCCTGCGATCGAAAATTCCTCTTGGGCCGGTGGCCCGCAATACCGGCGAATGGCTGCACAACTGGGCTGAGGCCGCCGCGGACCGCGTGGCTCTGGGCGAGCGCTCGGGCGCGGGCTGGCGCGAGCTGTCCTATGCAGAAGTCCTGCAATCCGTGCGGGCGCTGGCCGCTTCGCTTTCGGCGCGTGGTCTGGGCGAAGGCACGCCGATCGCCATCATTTCGCAAAACAGCGTCAACCACGGCCTGATTGCGCTGGCCGCGCAATATATCGGTGCGCCGGTGGTGCCGCTGGCCGAACAATATTCGCTGATCCATGACGCGCATCCGCGCCTTGTCTATGCGATCGAAACCGCGCGCCCGGTGATGGTCTATGCCGAAGACGCGGCCTTGTATGGCCCGGCTCTGGCGCTGGATTGCTTCAAGGACATGCTGAAGATCGTCACCGACGCCACTGGCGCTACGGTGCCCGTGACCACGTTCGACGAGCTGCTGAAAGGCGATAACGGCGTCGATCTGGACGCCATCCATGCCAAGGTTGGCCCCGAGACTCTGGCCAAGATCATGTTCACCTCGGGCTCGACCTCGAACCCCAAGGGCGTTCTGACCACGCATAAGATGCTTTGCGTCAACCAGACCCAGATCGCCGACTGCCTTGGCTTCCTGCGCACCCATCCGCCGCGTCTGCTGGACTGGTTGCCGTGGAACCACGTTTTCGGTGGCAGCCACAACTTCAACATGATGCTGGCCAATGGCGGCAGCTTCTACATTGATAACGGCAAGCCGACCAACATGGGCATCGACCTGACGATCGAGAACGTCCGCAATCGCATGGGCACCCTGTCGTTCAACGTGCCGGTTGGCTATGCCCGTCTGGTTTCGGCGATGAAAGACGATCAGGCGCTGAAAGAAGCCTTCTTCAAGGACCTCGAACTGACCTTCTATGCGGGCGCGTCTCTGCCGCTGGATATCTGGCAGGCGCTTGAGAAATACGCGATGGAAGTGCGCGGCGAGCTGCCGTTGATGGTGTCGAGCTGGGGCATGACCGAAACCGCGCCGGCGGCGATCATGGTGCACGAACCCGTCGGCCGCTCCGGGATCATCGGCGTGCCGATGCCGGGCGTCGAGCTAAAGCTTATCCCCGATGACGAAGCGCGCTGCGAGCTGCGGGTCAAAGGCCCGAACATCATGGAGGGCTATTTCGAAGAGCCCCGGAAAACCGCCGAGGCCTTTGACGCAGACGGCTATCTGATCACCGGCGACGCGGTGAAATTCGTCGACCCCGACGACATGAATAAAGGTCTCAGCTTTGATGGCCGCGTGTCGGACGATTTCAAACTGCTGACCGGGACCTGGGTTCGTGCCGCGTCGCTGCGGATGGAGGCGCTGCGGCATTTCGCCAATATCGCCGCTGACGTCGTGATCACCGGTCAGGACAAGAACGAGGTCGGCGCGATGATTTTCCCCGATCCCGAAGCGCTGCAAAAGGCGGGCCTGACGGTCATGGAACAGCAGGGCGCGCTGGTGGGCGACGCACTGACCCATATGGTGCGCAAAAGCCTTGCCGCGATGGCCGAACACGCCTCTGGCTCGTCGACGCGCGTCAACCGGGTGATGATCCTTGCCGCGCCGCCGTCGGTATCCGAGGGCGAAATCACCGCCAAGGGCAGCCTGAACAATCGTAAAATCCTTACGCTTCGTAAGGACTTGCTTGAGCGGCTGTATTCCGAGGATGATCCGGCCGTAACGAAACTTTAACGGAGAGCTGACCGATGGTAGATATCAACAAGGTCCGCGCGATCGATTTTCATACCCACGCTGAAGAGCCCTGCGGCTGTCACGATGATGACGGGTATGATGATCTGCAGACCACGATGGCCAAGTATTTTGGTGCGCCGTGGACTCATCCGCCGACCATTCCGGAAACCGCAGCACATTTCCGGGAACAGAATATCGCCGCGGTCATCTTCCCGGTCGATTCCGAACGCGAGACCGGCTATCGGCGCTACAAGAACGAAGAGGTTCTTGAACTGGCGGCCGAGAACTCGGACGTGCTGATCCCGTTCTGCTCGATCGACCCGCACAAGGGGAAACTTGGCGCCCGCGAGGCCCGGAACCTGATCCGGGACTACGGCGTCAAAGGCTTCAAGTTTCACCCGACGATGCAGGGTTTCTATGCCAACGACCGTCTGGCTTATCCGCTATACGAGGCCATTGCCGAAGAAGGCGGGATCGCTTTGTTCCACACCGGCCAGACCGGCGTCGGCTCGGGGATGCCGGGCGGCAACGGGATGCGCCTGAAATACTCGAACCCGATGTATATGGATGATGTCGCGGTGGACTTTCCTGAGATGAAGATCGTCCTCGCTCATCCCAGCTTCCCCTGGCAGGAAGAGGCGCTTTCGGTGGCGACCCACAAGCCCAACGTCTATATCGACCTCAGCGGTTGGTCGCCGAAATATTTCCCGGATATTCTTGTTCGCTATTGCAACACCATGCTGCGCAAGAAGGTGCTGTTCGGGTCCGACTGGCCGATGATTTCGCCCGAGCGCTGGCTTGCCGATTTTGATAAGATCGCCATCCGGGACGAGCTGCGCGAAGACATTACCAAAAACAACGCCGCGCGCCTGTTGGGGCTGATGTAAGTGGCGCTTGCGCCAGGCCGCATCGGTCCGCGTCTTGCTGTGCGCAGCAGACCAGGCCCGGCCCCCATTTGGATCAGTCAGGGGATTGGCTGAGCCCGTCGAGAAGGATGATGTGAAATGACACCGTTTACCGCGCCCGTGAATGAGATTCTGTTCTCGCTGGAACATGTGGCCAATGCGAACCGGCTGCCCGATTGGGACTCTGATCTGGTGCGTGAGATCATCACGCATTTCGGCGAGTTCGCGAATAACGAAATCGCGCCGCTGGACGAACCCGGCGACATCGAAGGTTGCCGACTGGAAAATGGCCGGGTGCGGATGCCCAAAGGGTTCCGCGAAGTGTTTCAGACCCATGCCGCGCAAGGCTGGCCGTCGCTGACCGCGCAGGAGGCGCATGGCGGGCAGGGGATGCTGGCCCCGGTCCACGGCGCCGTGGCCGAGATTTTCTCCGGGGCCTGCCACTCGATGCAGATGGTCCTTGGGCTGGTGCCCTGCGCCGTGCAGACGCTGGTCGATTTCGGCTCGCAAGACATGCAGGACAAGTATCTGGACAAGCTGATCAGCGGCGAATGTCTGGCGACGATGGCGCTGACCGAATCCGGTGCCGGCTCGGACTTGTCGAGAATTCGCACCAAGGGCCACCCTGTCGATGGCGCATGGCGTCTGTCGGGCGAAAAGATCTTTATCTCGGGCGGCGATCAGGACATGTCGGATGGTATCCTGCATCTGGTTCTGGCCAAGACCGAAAGCGCCGCAGGCGTCGGCACCAAGGGGCTAAGCCTGTTCCTGTGCCCGTCGCATCTGGACGACGGCACCCGCAACAGCGTCAGCGTCGCCCGGATTGAGGAAAAGATGGGCCTGCACGCGTCGCCGACCTGTCAGATGGTCTTTGACGAAGCTTACGGCGAACTGATCGGCAACGAGGGCGAGGGCCTGAAGGCGATGTTCACCATGATGAACCACGCCCGCATGGACGTATCGCTTCAGGGTGTGGCCCACGCATGGCGCGCCAGCCAGATCGCCCGCACCTATGCCGCTGAGCGCGTTCAGGGCCGCGATCCCGAGGGCAATGCCGTCACGATCGACAAGCACCCCGACGTCGCCCGCATGCTGCGCGAACAAGAGGCGCTTGCCGTCGGCGGTCGTGCCATGTGCCATGTCGCGCTGGTGGCGCTGGACGCCGATGACGAGCCCGATCTGATCGATTTCCTGACCCCGATCTGCAAGGTGTTCTGCACCGACGCCGGTGTGAAATCCGCCGATCTGGGCATTCAGGTGCTGGGCGGTTACGGCTATTGCCGGGAATACCGGGTTGAACAAACCCTGCGTGATGCGCGGATCTGTTCGATCTACGAAGGCGCCAACGGCATTCACGCCTACAACCTGTCGACCCGTTTGCTGCGGGTCAAAGGCGGCGCCTGTGCCGATGCTTTTGTCAAATACATCAAAACCACGATGGACGAGACCGGCTCGGAAAGTCACCTGAATGAATCGCTGGCGGTCTGGCAGGCGGCGCGCCAGACGCTTTTGGTCTCGGACCGCCCCGGCGATATGGCGCATGACTTTATGGCGATGACCGGGGTGCTGCTGTATCAGGCCGTCTGGCGCCGGATCGAAGCCAACCGGCACAATTCCGGCGATCCCGAACATCTGGCGATGCTGGCCGAACATGTGCGCCGCACCACCACGGCGCAGGTCAAGGCGCTTGCAACTCTGTTGGAGCCGCTGGCCTGATCCAAGGCGTCATCTGGCCGGACATAAGAAAACCCCCGGTCGCAGGACCGGGGGTTTTTCTTAGTCGTTGTCCGAGGATTTCGGGGTGAACTTGCTGAAGAACTCCTGCAGCTGGTCCATGCCTTTCAGGGAATTCGGCATCCACAGTTTCAGCAGGTCGCCGGTCTCCATCTTGCCAAGGCCGGAACTCATTTGTTCTTGCACTTTGGCCATGACTTCCCCCTGCATTTCCTTGACGTCAGGCAGGCCGAAAAAGTCGCGCGCTTCGGCGGGTGAGCAGTCGATCGAAATCGTGATGTTCATTGGCAGTCCTCCCGGAAGTCAGATTAGGCGGCGTCATGCGGTCTAGCAAGATGTAAGTATGCGAACAATTACCGGCGCTTAATCGGGCTGATAGCCTTGGATCAGCCGCTTCAGCCCGAACACCGCGCCGAAATAGATCGCCGCCAGCGTGATCGGCGCGGAATAGGCCAGCGTGGCAAAGCCGGTGACGCCCTGACCGATCGAACAGCCCATGGCGACCACGCCGCCAATGCCCATCAGCGCCGCGCCTGACACCTGACGCCCCAACTCGCGCGGGTCTTCGCAGGCCTCCCAGCGGAAAATCCCCCGGATGCCCGAGCCAAGGAATGAACCGCCCAGAACCCCGGCAACCGAGCCGACGGCAAAGTTGATCCCGCCCGAAGACGAGGTCATCAACCACAACAGCGTGCGACCCAAAGGCGCAGTAAAGCTATGTGATTCAACGGGAATTTCGCCAAAGCTCAGGTTGTTCAGCGTCGTCGTGCCCCAAAAGGCAAAGCTGACCGACAGGCCGGCGACAATGCCCCAGCCAATTTGCGACGGCGAATGGCGCAGCGGCTCGTAAGACAGTGCCCAGATCACGAAAGCCACGGAAACCAGCGTTGCAAAGGCCAGCGGCGGCACGCCAAGCTGTGCATAGATCAATTCCGCCATCCCCTGCGAGACCGCCGCCGGGGTCTGCGGGAACAGCAGCACCCGCAGGTTCGCCAAGGGGCCGCTCAGGGTGATGAAGCCGAAGATCGCCATCACCACCACCACGACCAGCGCCCGCAAGTCGCCTCCACCGAACCGCACCAGCGCGCCGTAGCCGCAATTGCCCGCCAGCGCCATGCCATAGCCGAACACCGCGCCGCCTAGGATGCTGGCCAGCGGGTTCCATGCGATCGAATGATAGATGGTCTGGCTCAGGTCGATCAGACCGGCGCCCGCGAACAGGAAAGTGGTGAAAATCGCCGTGCCCAGAACAATGCCCCACAGCCGCAGCCGGGTCTGGTCCTCGCCATATAGCGCGCTTTCGATGGCACCCAATGTGCAGAAGTCACCCAGCCGCGCCGCCAGCCCCATAACGGTGCCGGTCGCAAGGCCAATCAGCGCTGCAATGGCGCCAATCGGTAGCATGTCCATGGGTATCCTCCCTTCGGGTTTTCACACCCGGATCCGGATATGATCAGACCGCTTTACTGCAGAACATGTCGTAGACAAGTTCGATCATACGCCGGGCGCGGTCATCCGCCAGAGAATAATAAATAGCCTTGCCATCGCGACGATGGGACACCAGCCCCTCAAGACGCAGGCGGGCCAGTTGCTGACTGACCGCCGCCTGACGCGACGACAGCAGGTTTTCCAGCTCGGTCACGGTTTTTTCGCCGGTGGACAGGTGGCACAGGATCATCAGGCGACCCTCGTGCGACAAGGCCTTGAGGAAATTCGATGCGGCTTCGGCTTGGGACATCATGTCGTCGGCGCTGACACTGCCACAACGGGCGGCCGCGCGGTTGGGCGTCATGCTGATGCCAAAGCCGGGATGAAGTACGTCTTCCATCTTGCCATTCGCACCCTTTTGGGCGCGCTCCTTACTCGGTTCGTCATTTCTCCGCGTATGACGTTTCTATCATGTCTTGTCGCAAAATGCGACATGCGGCGGCGATTCCGTATGCTGCCGTTGCAGCATTGCACAGAAATCAGCCAGTCGGTTTCAATTCGACCTGCGAAGCGGTCAAATTGCTATGCGTCAGCATCTTGTCGAGCAGACCCCAGAAAAAGTCTTCGCCGGGATAGCCTTCAATTCGGCTCTGTTCTACGCCATCGCGCAATAGCACGAAAGTAGGGGTATAGCGCGGCTTGCCGCCGGTCAAAGTGATCCCCGCAGGCAGATCGGCCCGCAGATCGACCTTGAGGATCGGCGCGGCCTGACCCTCGGAGGTCTTTTCATAGATCGGACCGATTTCCTTTTCCCAGCGGGCGCAATAGGCACATCCAGCCTGTTCCACCATCATCAGCCGCAGATCAGCCTGCGCCGGCGCGACCCACGTCAGCACCGAAACGGCAGCAACAACAATCAGGGATAGCAGTCGGTTCATTCGCTCTTTCTTCATGTATTTATATATTGTAATATGTTTCTATCAATTCGGCAAGGGAGGGCCGTTCGTGGAAATATCTTTCGGCGGGGCAATTGTCGCCGGTTTTCTCTCGTTTTTGTCCCCCTGTGTCCTTCCGATGGTCCCGTTCTATCTGTGCTATATGGCTGGCATTTCAATGTCCGAGCTGCGCGGCGACGCCTCGATC
>NZ_JBFHDW010000108.1:0-8235 GCF_041584535.1 Actibacterium sp.
CTTCGTCTTCCCGATATTTCGAGCCAATGCGTTGTATGAAGGTGGCTATCTGCTGGGCACCTCGATTGCGCGGCCGCTGATTTCGAAACGTCTGGTCGAGATCGCCGAAGAAACCGGCGCCGACGCTGTGGCCCATGGCGCCACTGGCAAGGGCAACGATCAGGTGCGGTTCGAACTCAGCGCCTATGCGCTGAACCCCGACATCAAGGTGATTGCACCTTGGCGGGAATGGAACCTCAGCTCGCGCACCAAGCTGCTGGACTTTGCTGAACAGAACCAGATTCCGATCGCCAAGGACAAACGCGGCGAGGCACCGTTCAGTGTGGACGCCAACCTGCTGCACACCTCGTCCGAGGGCAAGGTTCTGGAAGATCCCGCCGATCAGGCCCCGGAATACGTGTTCCAGCGCACCGTGAATCCCGAAGACGCGCCGGACACCCCGGAATATATCGAGGTTACCTTTGAAAAGGGTGATGCGGTTGCGATCAACGGCACCGCGATGAGCGCCGCCACTGTCCTGACCGAGCTGAACGAATATGGCCGCAAGCACGGCATCGGCCGTCTGGATTTCGTCGAGAACCGCTTTGTCGGCATGAAATCGCGCGGCATCTATGAAACGCCGGGCGGCACGATCCTGCTTGAGGCCCACCGCGGCATCGAACAGATCACGCTGGACAGCGGCGCGGGCCACCTGAAGGATTCGATCATGCCGCGCTATGCCGAGCTGATCTATAACGGCTTCTGGTTCAGCCCCGAGCGCGAGATGCTGCAGGCGCTGATCGACAAGTCGCAAGAGCATGTCACCGGCACCGTGCGGCTGAAGCTTTACAAAGGCTCGGTCAATACCGTCGGCCGCTGGTCGGATCACAGCCTGTATTCCGAAGCGCATGTCACGTTCGAGGACGATGCCGGCGCTTATGACCAGAAAGATGCTGCCGGGTTCATCCAGCTGAACGCGCTGCGTCTGAAACTGTTGGCGGCGCGCAACCGGCGTCTGAGCTGAGCCGCGCAAATATTTCAACAGATCGAACCTACGTGATCTCACGGGGATGTCAGTTCCCCGTGAGCCATCGCAGCGCATAGCGTGGAGCATCCGCCACAGGAGGGCGCCATGACCCAAACGCTGCAAACCATCAAAACCCTGATCCTTGCCATCGCAATCGTGCTGGGCTTTGCCTCGCATCATCCGGGTGCCAAGGCGGCCCCGAATGAAACCGCCGTGTTCGCAGGCGGGTGCTTCTGGTGCGTCGAATCCGATTTCGAACAGGTGCCGGGGGTCAAGCGCGCGGTGTCGGGCTTTACCGGCGGCACGGTCGCTAACCCGACTTATAAACAGGTCTCAAACGGGGGCACCGGCCATTTCGAGGCGGTCAAGATCACCTATGACCCCGATAAGGTCAGCTATGAAACGCTGCTCCACCTGTTCTTTCGCAGCATCGACCCCACCGATCCCGGCGGTCAGTTCTGCGACCGGGGCGATACCTATCGCACGGCCATATTCGTCTCTAATCCAGCCGAACAGGCCATTGCCGAACAGGAACGCATGGCTGCCCAAGCGGCGCTGGGCAAAAAGATCGTGACCCAGATCCTGCCCGCCGGGCCGTTCTATGACGCCGACAGCTATCATCAGGATTACTATAAACAGACCACGCTGGTGCTGACTCGCTTTGGCCCGAAATCCAAAGCCGAGGCCTATAAGAAATACCGCGATGCCTGTGGCCGTGACAAACGGGTCAAGGCGCTGTGGGGCGCCGAGGCACCGTTCGTTCACTGACCCCGATCAGCGGCCGAACAGCGTGTCGGCCATGATCTGCACGACCGTATCCTCGTTCAGATAACCGGTCGGCGTCATGTCGCGCGATGACTGATAGCGGCGGATCGCCCGCCGGGTGTGGTCATCGAACGTGCCATCCACCGAACCGGGTTTGAACCCCATCTTGGCCAGGCGTTGTTCGATCAGGCGGCGGGTGAACAGGTCCAGATGCAGCGCCTGTTCGGCGGCGATCGCGACCTGTTCCTCGTCAGCATTTTCCGCCTGTGCGTTCAGAATGGTCAGCCGGGCATTGGCCTCAGAGGCAAACGCGCCCTGCGGAAAGGCGATCAGATAGTCCTGATAGGCGCGCGCGGTGTCGATCTGCACCGCGTGATCCCACGCCGCGCGGTCCTGAGCGGCGGCCTGTTGGCGTTTCTCGGATTCGATCACCGCCAGACGGTCTTGGGCGACCTCGGCAAAGACCCCGTCAGGATAGCGGTTCAGATAGGCGCGCAGGCCGGGTTCATCGCCCGCCGCGCCGGTTTCGGCCCAATAGGCCCGATCCTGTTGTTCCTGCTGAGCACGGCGGGCCTCGGCCTCGGCCTCAAGCTCGGCGGCGCGGCGTTCGGCCTGCGCATCCAGCCGCTGGATCTGGTCGCGGGTCAGATAGCCGGTCGCCTGAAAGGCGTTTTCGCCTTGCCAATTGCCGATTGCGCCACGGGTTCCGGCGCCGAAAATGCCGTCGATGCCGCGGGTGTTATAGCCCAGCAGCGACAGGTCGCGCTGGATCTCCCGGCGGGCATCGCGTGACAGGGCCAGCGCGGCCTCGGTCTCGGCGGCCAGCCGGGCAGGGTCCGAGCGAATCGCGGCGATGCGACTGCGGGCCTCGGCGGCGTTGGGTCCATCGGGATAGCGGTCGAGATAGGCCAGATAGGCGGATTCGGTGTCCTGTTGCGTGATGGCCTGCCAAAATGCGGCTTCGGCGGTTTGTTCAGCAAGGCCGGGCGCATCGCCGGTGCGGGGAATCAGCACCAGATCGGGCGACAGAAAGCCGCTGTGACCCAGCCCGGCCCGCGCTGCGGCAGTGGCCAGAACCGCGCCCGGCTGCGCCAGCGTATCACCGGCAAACCCGGCCACCGCGCGCGGGCTGCCGGTCAGAACCGTGACCCCTTGCGGCACATCCAGCGGCCCAACGCCCGCCGTCAGGTAAGGCGCTACCGCGCCGGAATCGTCATCCGGCCCCAGCAGCAGAACCGCGCGGCCCGGATGGTTGGCCAGCACCGTCATCACCAGCGACAACGGCAAGGCCCCACGCGGCAGCGCGGCCAGCGTCGGGGCGCGGCTGTCGATGGGCAACAGCCATGTTTCACGGTCGGATTGCACGAAGCGCCCGGTCAGGATCACCACGACACGTTCGGCCAGTGGTGCGGCGGCGGCGAAATCGGCCAGCCCGTCCAGAATATCAGCCGCCGTCGCGTCCGAGCGGGTCAGAACCTGAAACCCGCGCGCACGAAACGCTTCGGAAGCCTGCGCCGCGTCGTCGCCGCGGCTGACATCCGGCAGGACGTCGTAATTTTCATTGGCCACGATCAACGCCAGATCGGCGGCATGGATCGGTGTCGCCAGCAGCGCAACAGCGGCGGCCGAGCTTAGGAACAGGTGTCGCATTGGGGGTCCTCCTGTCAGACAGGATACACGCCCCCAGTGCTGTTATCGAATATCAACCGGCATAGTCGCGCTGATCGTCGATCACCTTACCGTCATTGGGCAGACTGCCGGGGCCGACGATCTGAACCCGGCCTTTCAGCTTTAGCACCTCAGCGACCGAGGCGGCGAAGGGCGCCGGATCGGTGGCGTTGCTTTCGACTTGCACGGTCATCACGTCCATCTCGCCCTCGCGGGTGGCAATGACGCGCGCCCGGTTGATGTCCGAGTGTTTGGAAACGAAATCAGCCACTTGCTCGGGGCGGACGAACATGCCCTTGATCTTGGTGGTCTGGTCGGCGCGGCCCATCCAGCCCTTGATCCGCAGGTTGGTGCGGCCACAGGGGCTGACGCCGGGCAGAACCGCGCTGAGATCGCCGGTGGCGAAACGGATCAGCGGATAATCGGGGTTCAGGGTGGTGACGACGACCTCGCCAACCTCGCCCGGGGCGACCGGATTGCCGGTGCCGGGGGTGACGATTTCGACGATCACGCCTTCATCGACGATCATGCCCTCCTGCGCGGGGGACTCGTAAGCGATGTTGCCCAGATCGGCGGTGGCATAGCATTGCAGGCAGCTGATACCGCGATCGGCGTATTCCTGACGCAGCGACGGGAACAGCGCACCGCCCCCCACGGCGGCGCGGGTGATGTTCAGGGTCAGGCCCATATCGGCAGCCTTGTCCAGAATCACCTTCAGGTAATCCGGCGTGCCGCTATAGGCGGTGACGCCCAGATCATGTGCGGCGCGGGCCTGAAGCTCGGTCTGGCCGGTGCCGGCGGGCAAAACCGCCGCGCCAACCGCGCGGGCGCCGCTTTCAAAGATCATCCCGGCCGGGGTCAGGTGATAGCCGAAACAGTTCTGCACGATATCGCCCTTGCCGATGCCGCAGGCATGCAGGAACCGGCCAATGCGCCACCAGTCATTGCCGATGCGCCCCGGCTCGTAAATCGGGCCGGGCGATTGAAACACGTGATCGAACCCGGCGGCGGGCAGGGTGGTAAAGCCGCCGAATGGCGCCGATGCGGCCTGTGCCTTGCTCAGTTCGGACTTGCGGATCACCGGCAGCGCGGCCAGCGCTTCGACCGAGGTGATGCTGTCGGGATCGACATCGCCCAGCAGCGCCGCCAGCCCCGGCGCGGATTTCGCGCGGGCGATCTGTTGTGGAAGGGCCTTGGCCAGACCAGCGGCCCGTTCATCCGGACTGCGGGTTTCAAGTTGGTCAAAATGGCGCGGCATGGGGGCCTCTCCTTCCTTGCGAAACAGCGGATTTCCGCAAACCGGCAAAGGGTGTTAGCACGGTGATCGGAATTATGTTACGTGGCGTAAAATTGAGTAATTTGTTTGCATCATTGAGGAGGAGACACTGATGCCCACTCGTTACGACGACCGGATCAGGTTCATTGACGCCGAAGAAATCATGGAGGTCGATTTCTCGAACCTGACGCTGGACAGCTCGGCTGATGTGAACCGGTTCTATGATCGTATCGAAGAGCGCATCGCGGCGACCGAAGAGACCAAATGGTTCTTTCTGGTCAACTACTCGCATATGCGAATCGACAACTCGGCGTGGTTTGCGTTCAGCCGCCGTGGCAAGGAACTGAACCTTGCGCATTCTCAGGGCAGCGTGCGTTTTGACACCAGCGAGGAAACCCGCCGCCAGATCGAACGCGCGGCCCAGACCGAAGCCTTTGACCCGAACCTGTTCGCTGATCGCGACGGCGCGATCGCCCGCATCCGGCAATTGCCATCGCAGCGGCTGCGCAAGATCAACCATACCCCGACCTTCACCCGCGACGATGTCGTCCGGCGCGTCAAGTTCTGGGAAGATACGGTGATCATGGAGGTCGATTTCTCGAACCTTGCGTTGCACCATTCCGGCGATGTTCATCTGTTTTACGACTATCTGGAAGAGGCGATCAAAGCGTCGGACCGCAAGTGGTTCTTTCTGGTCAATTACGAGAACTGCGAAATCTACCCCGAGGCCTGGGTGTCCTTTGCCGCGCGCGGCAAGGCGTTGAACATCGCGGCTTCGCTGGGCTCGGTCCGGTTTTCGCCGGGTTCCGAGACCGAAGAGGACATCCGCCTGCGCGCCGAAAGCCAGAATTTCCGCCCCAACATCCGCAACAGCCGCGACGAGGCGCTGGAGCGGATCGAAGAGTTGCGTGCCGAGATTCTGGCCTCGATCAAAGCCCGTGGAAAATGACAGCGTAGCGTGCATCAGGCCAGCCACCGCTTGCGCCGGCGATAGGACCGCACATCGCGAAAGCTTTTGCGGCCTTCGTCGGACATGCCCAGATAGAATTCCTTCACATCCGGGTTCTCGCGCAGTTCCTTGGCCGGGCCATCCATCACGATGCGGCCGGATTCAAGGATATAGCCGTAATGCGCGTAGCGCAGGGCGACGTTGGTGTTCTGTTCGGCCAGCAGAAAGCTGACGCCTTCGTTTTCATTGACGGATTTCACGATCTCGAAGATCTGTTCGACCAGCTGCGGCGCAAGGCCCATGCTGGGTTCGTCCAGCAGGATGGTTTCAGGGCGGCTCATCAGAGCGCGGCCCATGGCGCACATCTGTTGTTCCCCGCCCGAGGTATAACCCGCCTGGCTTTTGCGCCGCTCTTTCAGGCGCGGGAAATAGTTATAGACCATTTCAAGGTCGGCGTTGACCGCCGCCTTGCCGTCGGTGCGGGTATAGGCACCGGTCAGCAGGTTCTCCTCGATGGTCAGGTGTTCGAAACAGTGGCGGCCTTCCATCACCTGGATTACACCCTTGCGCACCAGCTCCGATGGGTTCAGATCCTGCACCCGCTCGCCACGATAGATGATGCTGCCTTTGGTGACCTCGCCGCGCTCGGAATGCAGCAGGTTCGAGATCGCCTTCAGCGTGGTTGTCTTACCCGCGCCATTGCCGCCCAGCAACGCGGTGATCCCGCCTTTGGGCACGCTTAGGCTGACGCCTTTCAGCACGAGGATCACGTGGTTGTAGATCACCTCGATATTGTTGAGCTCAAGCAGGGTCTCGTCGTTTGCGGTGCCGTCCAGCATCTGTTGTGCCTTCCTAATGTCTTGTCTGATCCGCCTTTCGGGCGGTGGTATCTCTGGCGCGGTTAATCGGGAAACCGCGCCAGAGACTTTCCCCCGTGTCAGGCCAGGGGTCGTCAGGTCACGCTGCTTAGTTGCAGCGCTCTGACCAGCCACTTTCGGCAGCATAGGCAGCCGAGTCAGCGTCGATCAGCGGTTGGATCACGTCCTTGTCGCTTTCGATCAGGTCCGAGACGATGTTCCATTTCTGGGCTTTCGCATCCCATTGCTGGATCACCGCCATGCCGGGGCCACCGTGGTTATCACAGGTCACGTTCACCTCGGGACCAAAGCCGGGCATGCCCAGTTCAGCCAAGCGGGCTGCGTCCACTTTCAGGGCTTCCATCCCGTCGCGCATCATTGCGGGGGTGATATCGGCCGTGCCGTGGATTCCCTGTGCGGTGCGGGCAGCCTCGGCAGCCAGCATCGCGGCATAGAGACCGCGGTTATACTGAACCTGACCCAGCGACTGACCATCGCCAGCGGCCTTGCCGGCATCGACGACATATTTCTTGATGTCCTCGAAGATCGGGAAATCAGTGCCGGTGCCGGTGAAGTTGGTCGATTTATAACCATCGGCCGCATCGCCAGCCGGCAGAACGTCCGGTTCTGCACCCGACCACCACACGCCGATGAAGTGATCCATCGGGAAGCGGATGTTTGCGGCTTCCTGAACGGCGACCTGGTTCATCACGCCCCAGCCCCAGAAGAACACATAGTCAGGCTTTTCGCGGCGGATTTGCAGCCACTGCGATTTCTGCTCTTGGCCGGGAGAGTCGACGGGGATCAGCGTCAGTTTGAAACCGTGCTTTTCCGACAGACCTTCCAGCGTGCGGATCGGTTCCTTTCCATAGGCCGAGTTGTGGAACAGCAGGGCGATGCTCTTGCCTTCAAGGCTGCCGTTTTCCATTGCCAGCGCATGTTTCACCATGATCGAGGCCGAATCCCAGTAGTTGCCCGGATAGTTGAACACCCACTCGAAGATCTTGCCGTTCTTGGCCGAGGTCCGGCCATAGCCCATGGTGTGCATCGGGATGCCATCCGCGGTGACTTTGGGGATCAGCTGATAGGTGATCCCGGTCGACAGCGGCTGATAGACCAGCGGGTTCATGCCCTTGGTGGCCTCATAGCATTCCACACCCTTGTCGGTGGAATAGCCGGTTTCGCATTCCGGGACGCTGGTCATCACGCCGCCGATACCGCCATCGCGTTCGTTCAGCAGAGTGAAGTAATCCGCGTAACCGTCCGCGAAGGGGATGCCGCCCGCGGCGAACGCCCCGGTGCGATAGCTAAGCGACGGGAATACAAGATCCGCCATCGCAGGCGCTGCGGCCATCGTCGCCACCAGTGCCAGAGTTGCCAGTTTCGTTTTCATCGGTGTTTTTCCTCCCAATATGGTTTCCGATGTGTCCCGCGTTTAGCAGGGGGGCGGGCGCGGTTATGGTCCGCGCTCCGCTGATTGGTTGCCCGCTAGTGCGGGAAAGGCCAAAGTCTGAGTCTCTCTTTTGCGACCCGCCAAAGCTGGGCCAGCCCGTGCGGCTCGGCGATCAGGAAGATCACGATCAGCCCGCCGACGATCATCAACTCGGCATGGGCGGCCAGATCGGTGGGCCAGTTCATGCCGCCGACCAGCACGTTTTTCAGCAGCACCGGCAGCAGCACCAGGAACGCCGCCCCGGCAAAGGAGCCGAAGATC
>NZ_JBFHDW010000109.1:0-8133 GCF_041584535.1 Actibacterium sp.
GCCTCCGACCTCGGTGTCGACATCATCCAGCAGTGCGAGGTGACCGGCGTCGACGTCGACGGCGGCAGGGTCACGGGCGTGCAGACGACGAAGGGCGCGATCCGGGCGAAGAAGGTTGCGATGATCGTCGCCGGCAACGCGGGGCCGCTGGCCGAGATGGCCGGGTTCCGCCTGCCGGTGGAGAGCGTCGCCCTTCAGGCGCTGGTCTCCGAGCCGATCAAACCCTGCATGGATGTGGTGGTGATGGCCAACACCGTCCACGGCTATATGTCACAATCCGACAAGGGCGAGATGGTGATCGGCGGCGGCACCGACGGGTTCAACAACTACACCCAGCGCGGCAGCTTCCATCATATCGAGGAAACCATCCGCGCCCTGATTGAAACCTTCCCGATGATCAGCCGCCTCAAGATGCTGCGGCAATGGGGCGGTATCGTCGACATGACCGGCGACCGCTCGCCCATCCTGTCGACAACCCCGCTGGGCAATTGCTTTGTCAATTGCGGCTGGGGCACGGGCGGCTTCAAGGCGATCCCCGGCTCGGGCTGGGCCATGGCCGAGCTGATCGCCAAAGGCGCGCCCGGTCCCTTGGCGGCCGAGTTCGGCCTGAACCGCTTTGCCGAAGGCCGGTTCATCGACGAAAGCGTGGCAGCGGGGGTGGCGCATTGATGGACAGTTTCCGCAAAACGAAAGGTCTGCCATGCTCCTCCTGACCTGTCCCTATTGCGGCATTGCCGCCGACGAGACCGAACTCGCCCCCGGCGGCGCGGCGCATCTGAAACGCTTCGGCCCCGGCTCCTCGGACGCCGAGTTTGAGGCCTACATGTTCCACCGCGACAACCCCAAAGGCGTGCATTTCGAACGCTGGCGTCACGCCCACGGCTGCGGCAAATGGTTCATCGCCGCCCGCTGCACCGCCACGCTGGAAGTCTTCGGAACCTATCCTGCGCAAACCTCGGCCCCGCCGCAGGCCCTTCGCAAAGCCATTGCTGCAAAGCGCCCCGGCTGGGCGTGGAAAGATCCCGTCTGATGCTTTTTCTTGGCAAAAATACTCACGGCGCCTCCGCCGCCCCGCATCCCGAGGCCCAGGCATGAGCACCCGGCTGAAACATGGCGGTCGCCTGATCGACCGCTCGGCGCATGAAAGCTTTTCGTTTAACGGCCGTCAGATGATGGGTTTTGCCGGCGATACGCTGGCCTCGGCGATGTTGGCGAATGACCAGATGCTGATGGGGCGCTCGTTCAAATACCACCGGCCGCGCGGGGTCGTGGCCTCGGGGGTCGAGGACCCGAACGCGCTGGTGGGGCTGGGCGGCGGGCGGCGGTTCGAGCCGAACCAGCGCGCCACCACTACCGAGATTTACACCGGCCTGACCGCGCATAGCCAGAACCACTGGCCCAGCCTTGACCATGACATCGGCGCGCTGAACCGGGTGCTGGCGCCGTTCCTGCCTGCCGGTTTCTATTACAAGACCTTCATGCATCCGCGCCCGCTGTGGAAACACCTGTTCGAGCCGCTGATCCGCCACAGCGCCGGGCTGGGCAAGGCCCCGACCGAAGCCGATGCCGACCGGTATGAGCACCTTTATGTATTCACCGATCTGCTGGTCGTTGGCGGCGGTATTGCCGGGTTGCAGGCGGCGTTGGCGGCGGGCCGGGCCGGGGCAAAGGTGTTGCTGATCGAACAGACCCCGCATTGGGGTGGCCGTGCGCCGGTCGACGGGGTCGAGATCGGCGGCAAGCCCGCCGATGACTGGATCGCGGCGACGCTGGCGGCGCTTGAGGCCCTGCCCAATGTCACCCTGCGCAGCCACTGCATCGGGGCGGGGATTTACGATCACGGTTATGCGCTGGGCTATGAGCGCTGCGAGGATGCGGTGCCGCAGGCGCAAGGCCCGCGTCACCGGCTGTGGCGCATCCGGGCGCGGCAGATCATCACCGCCACCGGCGCGATCGAGCGGCCCTTGTCCTTTCCGGGCAATGATGTGCCGGGGGTGATGCTGGCCTCGGCGGTGCGCGATTACGTGGTGAACTGGGCGGTGGTGCCGGGGCGTCGCACGGTGGTGGTGACCAATAACGACGACGCCTATCGCACCGCCATCGCGCTGCATGAGGCCGGTCAGACCGTGCCGATCATCGTCGATGCCCGGCCCAGAGTGACCGGCGATCTGCCGAAACAGGCGCGGGCGCTGGGGCTGAAGGTGCTTGAGGCGCATGGCCTGTCCGGGGTCAAGGGCGGCAAGCGCGTGACCGGGGTTCAGATCTGTCGCCAGGACGGCGCGGGCGCTGTGACGCAGGAAATCGCCTGCGACGCGGTGGCGATGTCGGGCGGCTGGTCGCCGGTGGTGCATCTGTGGTCGCATTGCGGTGGCAAGCTGATCTGGGACGCCGATCAGGCGCTGTTCCGGCCCGATCCCGATCGGCCTCCGACCTCGCATGACGGGGCGGGGTTTGTGATCGCGGCAGGGGCGGCGAATGGCGCGTTGCAGGCCGGCGATTGTCTGGGCGACGGCGACACCGCTGGGAAATCCGCGCTGCGGGCGCTGGGCCTGCGCGCCAAGGGCGGCGCCATCGCCCGCGCCAGCGCCGAGGCCGAGCAACCACTGCTGCCGATCTGGATCATGCCCGCGCAGGCCACGCCTGAATTGCGGTCGAAGATTTTCCTCGACTACCAGAATGACGTGAAGCTCAGCGATGTGCAGCTTGCGGCGCAGGAAGGCTATGAAAGCGTCGAACACACCAAGCGCTATACCACGCTGGGCATGGCGACCGATCAGGGTAAGTTAAGCAATATCAACGGTCTGGCGACACTTTCTAATGCGTTGGGCGCGGATATTCCCAAGGTTGGCACCACGACCTTCCGCCCGCCTTATACGCCGATCTCGATGGGGGCGATTGCCGGCGAAGCGCGGGGCGATCTGTTCCAGCCGCTGCGCCGCACGCCGATGCAGGACTGGCATCAGGCCAATGGCGCCGTGTTCGAACCGGTCGGCCATTGGCGGCGGCCCTATTGCTATCCGCGCGACGGCGAAACCCGGCATGACGCGGTCATGCGCGAGGTTAAGAACACCCGGCAAGCCGTTGGTTTACTTGATGCTTCCACGCTAGGGAAATTGATCGTCAAAGGCCCGGATGCCGGGCGCTTTCTGGACCTGATCTATACCAATGTGATGTCCTCGCTGCCGGTGGGCCGCTGTCGTTACGGGCTGATGTGCAACGAGAACGGCTTTCTGATCGACGATGGCGTGGTGGCGCGTCTGGATGACCAGACCTACCTATGCCACACCACCACCGGCGGGGCCGAGCGTATCCATGCCCATCTTGAGGATTGGCTGCAAACCGAATGGTGGGATTTGCAGGTCTATGTCGCCAACCTAACCGAACAATACGCCCAGATCGCCGTGGTCGGCCCCAAGGCGCGCGATGTGCTTCAGGCGATTGGCGGCATGGATGTCAACCGCGAGGCGCTGCCGTTCATGGGCTGGGTCGAGGGCACGCTTGGCGGCATCCCGGCGCGGGTTTTCCGGATCTCATTCTCGGGCGAACTCAGTTTCGAGGTCGCGGTTCCGGCCTCGCAAGGTCAGGCGTTCTGGGACATGTGCATGACCGCCGGGGCGGCGCATGGCATCATGCCTTACGGCACCGAGGCGCTGCATGTGATGCGGGCCGAGAAGGGGTTTATCATGATCGGGGATGAGACCGACGGCACGGTCATTCCACAGGATCTGGGCCTTGGCTGGGCGGTGTCCAGGAAGAAGGCTGACTTTATCGGCAAGCGCGGGATGGAACGCACCCATATGACCAACCCCGATCGCTGGCGGCTGGTGGGGCTGGAAACGCTGGATGGTTCGGTGCTGGACGACGGCGCCTATGCGGTGGCCGAGGGCGTCAATGCCAACGGGCAGGGCGCGACGCAGGGGCGTGTGACCTCGACCTATCATTCGCCGACGCTGGGCCGTGGCATCGCGATGGGTCTGGTGCGGAACGGCCCTGACCGCATGGGCGAGGTTCTGGAATTCACCCGCACCGATGGCGGACGGGTGCGGGCGCGGATCGTCGATCCGGTGTTCTATGACAAGGCGGGGGAGAAACAGGATGTCTGACCCTGTCAGCGCCCTGAACGGGGCAAGCTATAGCGGCACGGCGCAGATCAATGAGGCGGGCCCGCGCGGCATGATCACCCTGCGCGGCGATCTGGCGGTTGAGGCGGTGCAATCGGCGGTCTGGACCGGTTGCGGCCTGACCGTTCCCACCCGGCGCGAGGCGATTTTGTCGGGCGATCAGGGCGTGCTGTGGATGTCGCCGGACGAGGTGATGATCCTGCTGCCCTATGCGGATGCGGGCGCGGCGGTGACCCGGATGCAGGCGGCGCTTGCGGGCGTGCATGGGCTGGTGGCCGATGTCTCGGATGCCCGCGCGGTGTTCCGCCTTTCAGGCTCCGGCACGCGCGAGGTTCTGGCCAAGCTGGCGCCGGTCGACCTGTCGCCCTCGGCCTTTGCTCCGGGCGAGGTGCGGCGCACCCGGCTGGCTCAGGTCCCGGCGGCGTTCTGGATGCTGGACGACCAGACGGCCGAGCTGATCTGTTTCCGATCCGTGGCCAATTACGTGTTCGACCTGCTGTCGAATGCCGCGCACCCGTCCGGTAAAATCGGGATATTTCAAGGCCCCGACGCCTTTTAACGGGTCATTGTTTCGAACCTAACCGGCCCAATTGTCGCCCGAATTCGCCCCTAGGCTTTGGTTAACACAAGGTAACCAGAGACCAGGGGCAGACCGAGATGCGCGATTTCGTTGAACAGGCGTTCTATAACAAACGCAGCCGCGAAGACATGGATGACAGCTTTGTCGCGGAATATGCTCGTGATTTCTGGGACTGGTATACCGACAATCTGAAAGACGCGCCCAAGCTGCCCGGTGACAAATGGATGACCGGCCTGTCCGAGCTGGGCTCGCGCAAGATGCGCAACGCGGCGCGGCGCGGGATCGGCGCTTATTTCCGGGCGCGTGGCGTGTTCCCCGATTTCCAGAGCCCGCGCAATTTCACCGAGATGACCCTGCTGAACAGCATCGTCGCGCCGATGCCCCGGCATGTCCCGGCGGACAAGCTGAACGTCGGCGACTATATCCCGGAAAACCTGCGCAATCTGGTGCACCCGGCGCAGGTGCACAAGGTCTTTGACAGCGCCGACCAGATTAATGCCGACGGGCTGAAGCCGGGCCGGTATTTCCTGAAATCCAACCACGGCAGCAGCCATGTCATGCAGATCGACGCGCCCTTTGCCGAGGCGCAACTGGCCAAGGCCCGGGCCAATGCCGATGCGTGGCTGGCCAAGATTTTCGGCACCCATTCGTCGCAATGGTGGTATCGGCTGATCGACCGCAAGGTGTTTCTGGAAGAGGACCTGCGCACCGATCCCGGCCAGCCGCTGCCGGACTACCGCTTTCACGTCATCAACGGGCAGGTGGCGCTGTTGCAGCTTGACCTTGGCCTTGGCACCGACAACCGCAACAACCCGGTGTTCGATGGCGATCTGAACTATCTGCCGCATAATTTCCTGCGCGACAATCTGGGCGAGGTCGATCTGCCGGCGCAGGCTGGTCTGGCCCGCGATGCGGCCCGCGAGATCGGCAAGCAATTTCCCTATGTCCGGGTTGATTTCTACCTGCGCGGCGAGGAATTGTTTCTGGGCGAGCTAACCTTCCTGCCGAATTCAGGCCGCCGGAAAATCCGCTCGGGCGAGCTGAACGAGATGCTGTGCAGCTATTGGAACCCGATGCCGCAGGTGGTGGCGATCGACGACACAGCGATGGCCCGCGCCGCCTGAGCCGCGCTTTAGGCCGCTGATAATTCCGCCGCCGGTTTGCACTGGCTGACCCAGTCGCTGTCCTGCGCATAGCCCAGAATTTGCAGCGCCGCAAAATAGCGCCCGGCATAGATCTCGGCGATCTCTCGCGGCAGCTTGCGGGTCCATTGCGCCGCCTTGCCGGAATTCACATGCAGCGCCACCCGGTCGGTGCGGTTTTCGGTGTCGGCCAGCCCGCCAAACAGGCTGTTCTGCCAATAGATGTCGACCGCGCGGTCGATATCCAGCCCGTCGATGGCGAGCCCTTCAAGCGTTTTGCGGAACAGGGCACAATCGGTGTCGCCGATCAGGTCTTCATACCGCAGTTCTGCCGTGGTCGGGCGGCCATACTCCCATCGCAGCATTTCCTGCACGGTCACGTCGTGCTTGTGCTCCATCTCGAACATCAGCCGGGCGTGGTCGTCGGGCAGGGAATTCAGGTGGTCCTGATAATTCAGCCCGCCCCATTCATCGCGCTTTTCGCGCAGGAATTTCTCGTTCCCCAGACCCGCCACCCGGTGATAGCGCATCCCCGACAACAGCACATCGCGCGGGTCGCGGATGATGTGGATGAACCGCGCCGCAGGGTTTTCGATCAACTCGCGCGGAAAGGTCGAGGACCAGTTGAACAGGATCGCCGGTCCGGTTTCGGGCAGGTCGGCAAGCCGCTTGGCGCGGTAGACCTGCATTGCGGGAATGCCCAGTTCATTCGCGATCTGCCGCCAGACCTTGCGCATCCAGACCGTGCCGGTCTTGTGATGGGTGCCGATACAGATAAAGCGGGCCGGGGTGTCGGTCATGTCAGTCTCCGTCAGGCCGATTTCTTGGCCGGGACATCGTCGCCAAACTGGCCGGTCTCGACAAAGCGACGCCAGGTGTTGTCCTGAAGCTGATAGGCGATGACCTTGCGCGACACGTCCAGAGATGCCTCGTGCAGGGCGCTGAGGGCGGTATCTGCCAGAAGTTCGTTCATCGCCGCCTCAAGGCCATCGGTCCGGATCGAGCTGTCGTCACAGGCGTTCAGATCGAACCGGTCCCAGTAATCGGTATCGATGCGGTCCTTGTTCTTGGAATTGGCGGTGCCGCGCAGGCGTTTCAGCAGAAATTCCTCGCGCGATTTGACGGCGTAATGGTTGATCTGGCCAAAGTCATAGGCCACCTGATCGGCGCTGCTGCGCCAGCCTTTCTTGTGAAACGCATCGCCCAGATCGCGCCCGGCGTCATTGACCCATTTCGCCAGCTCGGGCGTCAGCTCGCGGTCCTTAAAGAATTTCGGCCGGTGCACGCCGAAATAGTCAAACACCCGCGGGCGGAACATGGTCTTGAAGCCCCAGATCAGCCCGTTTTCAGGCGCCTCATGGCTGGAGCCTCTGGTAAAGCGTCGGGTCACCGGGTCGGTGTCGAAATGCGCCTGACCGCCCGAGCCGAAAAACCGCCAGTTCAGTGAAATCGCATCGGCGCCATCGCAGGCCTCGATCAGGCGGTCGATATGGCCGTCGCCTAAGCGCACGTTCACGAATTCATCGGCATCGACGATCATCACCCAATCGGCGTCGCGCACGATATCCATCTTACCGGCGCGGCTATAGGCGGCGCGTTGCGGGTCCATCCGCGGCCCCAGCGGATTGTCGAAATGGTGGATCTCCCCCATCTGGTCCAGCCGGTTCAGGATCAGGTTGGTGCCATCGGTGCAGTCGTTCGAGAACAGCACGAAATCGTCGAAACCGATCATGCGGTGATAGGCGATCCATTCAAGGATATAAGGCCCCTCGTTTTTCATCGTCGAGACGATGATCTTGCGGCCGGTCTGGGTCATTTCGACTTTCCTATCTGATCGGCCACCCCCTGGGCGGCTGCCCACTCCGGGCGGGCGATTTCTCCACGGTCGCGCAGGGCCTTGCGGCGGGCGCGGCGCTCTTCGCGTTCGGCCTTGCGGGCGTTTGTCTCGTCGTCCTGGTCGGCGCTGGCGGTCGGTGTCGGGTCGGGTTCGGGCGTGTTCGGCGCGCCCTCGTCCGGCGCCCCCGCGACTTCACGCAAGGCGGCGCGGGTCTCGGCCTTGCGAGCGGTCTGGCTGCGGGCGATCATCAGGGCGATTTCCTTGTCCGGCACTCCGGAGGTGCGCCATTCCTCGACCTTTTCCTGCCACATCTTCGGCAGGTGCTGAGTGAACAGGATTTCGTCCAGCTTATCCATCGGCACTGCTGAGGCCTGTTTCAGCGAGGCCAGCCAGTCGTCATATTCGCCCGTGGTGCGCAACCGCTCGACCTGAGCCGCATGGAACGCGTTCGCC
>NZ_JBFHDW010000110.1:0-8112 GCF_041584535.1 Actibacterium sp.
AGGCCGCGTTTCACGGTGTGTTTCAGGCCGGATATTCGGCGGCATTGACGCCGATGTGCATCGGCTCGCATTACGCAGTTCGCACCAAGGCGCTGAAAGAGGCGGGCGGGCTGGGGCCGGAACTGGCCGAGGATCATTCGACAACCATGCTGATCTCGGCCGCTGGCTGGCGTGGTGTTCACGCTATTGATGCCATCGCCTATGGTCTGGGTCCGGATACGCTGGCCGATCTGGCGACGCAGGAATTCCAATGGTCGCGGTCGCTGCTGGTGCTGTTGCTGCGCCATTCCCGGCGCTATCTGGCGCAGATGCCGCTGCGGCTGAAGCTGCTGTTTCTGCTGTGCCAGACCTGGTATCTGATTTTCGCCATTTCCATGTCGATGATGTATCTGGTGCCAATCCTTGCGGTGACCTTTGATATCCGCATTGCTGACGTGACTTATCCGGCCTTCCTTGGGCATTCGCTGCCGCCGGTCGGAATCATGATCCTGTTCGCCTATGCGATTCAAAGCGACGGCTTTCTGCGCCCCAAGACCGCCAAGGTTCTGGCATGGGAAAAGGCGCTGTTCCTGATGATGCAATGGCCTTGGGTGCTGTGGGGTTGTTTGATGGCGGTGCACAACTGGATCACCGGAACGTTCGTTGATTTCCGCATCACCCCCAAGGGCGCCGAGATGAACCGGCCGCTGCCGGGCAAGGTCATCGTGGTCTATGCGGTTCTGGCGATTGGCGCGGCGATCCCGGTGCTGTTGGTGTCGGACGTGACCGAGGCCCGCGGGTTCTACCTGCTGTCGCTGTTCAATACGTTTTTCTATTCCGTCCTGCTGGCCGTGGCACTTGGGTCGCAGCTGAGCCGGGCACGGGGCCGATTGGGCACCGCTCGAAAAATACTTGTCCGGGATGTGTCCACCTTAACCCTGATCATAGTGGTGTTTTTCTCAGGGTTTATAATGAGAGCAGAAGAAAGCCTTCATGCGCTGGCGATTGGGCTCGATTCTGTAGGGATAGTGCGTGTGCAGTATGCGGTTTCTGGCGCAGGTATGGGCGGCCCGGACGATATCCGCGTCCGGTTCATTCCATGGTGGGCCGAATAAAGACAGAAACCTCACAACAAGGAGACCTGAACAATGATCCGTAACGTTTCAAAAACACTGAGCAAATTGGCCTCAGCGTCTGCATTGTCCCTTGCTTTGGCGTCGGGCGCTGCGGTGGCTCAGGCCGTTCCGCCGGGCGAGGTTCCGTTCGGCGTCTACGATCCTGACGGCGATTTTGCCCCTCTGGATGGGGTGGTGATCGAACACCTGTTCCTGCCATGGGAGGACGTCTATCTGGACACGCTTTATGACGCGGACGAATACGCGTTTGAGCGCAACCGCGCGCTTCTGGTCACGTTGGAACCCTGGACCTGGTCCCGGAGCGAGCGCAACACAGCGCAATACCTGCGCCGTGGCATCGAGCGCGGTCAATATGATCAGAACATGACCGCCGTCTGCGAGGTTCTGGGCCGGCTGAAAAGCCCGGTCACCCTGCGCTTTGCGCATGAGATGGACGACAAAAGCGGTCAGTTCATCTGGGCCGCGTGGAACCCCGACACCTATATCCAGGCCTATCGCCGGATGATCGACGTCTGCCGCGCCTCGGCGCCGGATATTTCCGTCATGTGGTCGCCGCTGGGCGACGAGGAGATGGCGAAATACTATCCGGGTGACGATTATGCCGACCTGATCGGTCTGACGGTGTTCGGCCTGCAAGCGTGGGATCAGGCGAAATACGGCCATAACCGGTCCTTCGACGAGATCTTCGCGCCCCGCTATGAACGCGCCGCCGCCTTTGGCAAGCCGGTGGTCGTGGCCGAGTTGGGATATGTCGGCAACCTTGATTACGTCGAGCTTTGGAAGAACGCGGTGCGTCAGGTCAAAGACGACTATCCGCAGCTTGTCGGCGTGGTCTATTTCAACTTCCCCGAGGTCTATCCGTGGCCGCAGGGATTCGGCATGCCGGACTGGCGTGTGAAGAACCAAGTGCTGAACTGATCCGGTTCAGCTTGGAAAATCAGGCGCGCGGACCCCGGTTCGCGCGCCTTTTCCATGGGCATTGGTCATATTTCCGCCACTTTACGGCCGCAAAAAAGAAATTGTTGACGGGTTTAATGCGTTTCCGCATTTACCAACGAAACCTCGGCCCCCGACAGTAAGCGCCAGAACGGCCGATCTCCTGTCGAGACCCTATCGAAGCAGTGAAAGGAATTCAGAATGTTCAAAAGCTCCCTTAAACGGTCCGTTCTGTGTTCCGTTGCCGCAGCCGCCGCGTTCGCCATCGCATCGCCGGCTTTCGCCGAAGCGCCGGTTGTGCCGCTGAAGCCCGCGACCACCGCGGTGAAATCGGTGGCTGGCGTCGGCAAGACCCGGTTCGATTGGCTGGCCAAGCGCGACAGCCAACCGCAGGAAGTGGTGCGCGTGTCGCAGAAAGTGTCGCTGGGCTCGGGCAGTTGGGTTTGTTCGCCGGCTGGGTTCGGCCAGAAGTCGCACTGCTACGCCCGCTGATCCGGGTTTAGCCGGACAGATATTATCCCACATCTGAACCGAAAACCCCCGGCAGGCCGGGTTTCCGGTGCGTCGTGCCGCCCCTGTCACGCAGGAGCGACCAAGGCCGTCAAGGACATGCCGCTCTGGCATCGGCGCCGATCTTAGGGCGGGAAAGCCCTGATCTTTTCGCGCCTTAGCTGGCGCCGCACCTGCATTTTCCCCTCCAAAAGCGCGATGTACCCCCGGTCCCGGGTCATGCCCGGCTGTGATTGTCACAAAACCATAGTCGGACTGTCACGTTTGTTTTTGGGAATCGCCCTTATTTCGCCGCAGGCTTTAAGGGGACGAAAATGCTTGTTGTCGAAAACGTGACGAAGACTTTCGGGACCAGCACTGCTGTCGATCGCGCGTCATTTCGCGTCGAAAAGCCCCGGATGATCGGCATCATCGGCCGCTCGGGCGCCGGGAAATCCACGCTGTTGCGCATGGTGAACCGCCTGACCGACGCGACCTCGGGCGCTTTGTCGTTCGAAGGGCGCGACGTTCTGAAACTGACCGGACATGCCCGGCGCGCGTGGCAATCCGATTGTGCAATGATTTTCCAGCAGTTCAATCTGGTGCCGCGCATGGATGTGGTGTCGAACGTGCTGCATGGCACTTTGGGCCGCCGCTCGACGCTGGCCACCATGTTCAACCTGTTCCCGACCGCTGACGTCCACAAGGCCATCGACATTCTTGAGCGTCTGGGCATCGCCGAGCACGCCGCCAAGCGCGCCGAGGCCCTGTCGGGCGGCCAGCAACAGCGCGTCGCCATTGCCCGCGCCCTGATGCAGGACCCCAAGATCATCCTTGCGGACGAATCGATCGCCTCGCTTGATCCGATGAACGCCCAGACCGTGATGGAGACCCTGCGCCGCATCCATGACGAGGACGGGCGTCTGGTCATCGCCAACCTGCATACGCTGGATACCGCCCGCCGCTATTGCGACCGGATCATCGGGATGCGCGACGGGCGGATCGTGTTCGACGGCACGCCTGCGCAGCTGACCACCGGCGTTGCCCGCGACATCTATGGCGCTGGCGCAGATTTTTCCGAAGCCGCGACCTCGACCGAGATCCGCGACCATCCGCCGATCGACCGCGAAAAGGTCCGTATCGCCAAGGTCACGGCATGAGGCGCCGCGCCCCGAGGTTTTTCCCGACAACCTTTCTGCCCGCAAAACCGAAAGCCTGCGGGTTTCAACGACTGGAGAGAACGATGAATAAACTACTTGCTGCCGCACTTGCGACCACCGCTTTGGCGGGTGCCGTCAATGCCGAGGGTATTGAAGGCTTTAACATCGGCATTCTGGGCGGTGAAAACGCTCAGGACCGTCTGGCCAACCACGAATGCCTGAAAAACTATGCCGAAGATGCCTTGGGCGTTCCGGTGAAACTGTTTGCCCCGGCCGATTATGCCGGTGTGATCGAAGGCCTGCTGGGTGGCACGCTTGACATGGCGTGGCTGGGGGCCTCGGGCTATGCCAAAACCTATCTGACCGACCCCGACGCGGTCGAGCCGGTTCTGGTCAAGGTCAACGAAGACGGGTCGATCGGCTATTACTCGATCGGGTTCGCGCGCAAGGACAGCGGCATCACCTCGCTGGACGATATGAAGGGCAAAGTCTTTGGCTTTGGCGATCCGAACTCGACCTCGGGCTACCTGATCCCCTCGATCGAGATCCCGCAATACAAAGACGGCATCACCATGGAAAGCGGCGCTTATTTCGGTGAAGTCAAATTCACCGGCGGCCACGAACAAACCATCGTCGCCGTGAACAATGGCGATATCGACGCCGGCGTGACCTGGGCCGATGGCCAGGGCGAATGGGAAGACGGTTTCAACTCGGGCGCCCTGCGCAAGGCGGTTGATGCCGGTCTGATCGACATGAACAACCTGACCGAGATTTGGCGCTCGAAAGAGATCCCCGAAGGCCCGGTTGTTCTGCGCAAATCGTTGCCCGCCGATGTCAAAGCCAAGATGACCGCGCTGATCGACGGCCTGTATGAAACCGACAAGGAATGCACCTACAACATTTCCGCCGGTGAATCGCTGGGCTTCAAACCGATCACCCATGAAAACTACCTGTCGATCATCGCCGCCCGTAAGGCGAAATCGAACTAAGCGCAGGTTGCAAAGCCCAAGCCTCGCCGCAGTTCGCGGCGGGGCTTTTTTCAGGGACACCCCAATGGCCTATGTCGAACAGGATTTTCGCGCGCAGTATCTGGCGCTGGTAAAGCGCAAGCGGATGTATGGCGGCATCATGTTTGCAGTGTTCGCGCTGCTGCTTGTTTCAGGGTTCATGCTGGCCGACAGCCGCAACGCCGGCGGGTTCTGGGACGGCATTCTGAACATTTTCGATTTCCCCGCCGATGTCTGGGCCGATACCGTGCCCAAGCTGGATCAGTTGCCCGGGCATTTGCTGACCTATTTCCCGGCGCTGGTCGAGACGATCAACATCGCGGCGGTTTCGACCTTGGTGGGCGCGATCCTTGGCACGGTTCTGTCGATGCTATCAACGCGCGGTCTGGCGCGCTGGCCGCGGCTGATCCCGCTGTTCCGGCGGATCATGGATATCATGCGGGCGGTGCCCGAGATCGTGATCGCGCTGGTTCTGATTTTCATTCTGGGCGGAGGCCCGATGCCCGCCGCGATCGCGATTGCCTTTCATACCTCGGGCGCGCTGGGCAAGCTGTTCTCGGAAGTGAACGAAAACGCCGATCTCAAGCCGGTTGAAGGGCTGTATTCGGTTGGCGCCACATGGGGACAGCGCATGTATCTGGGCATCGTCCCGCAGGTCGCGCCGAACTATTTCAGCTATGCGCTGTTGCGCTTTGAAATCAATATCCGCGCCTCGGCCATTCTGGGGTTCGTCGGCGCGGGCGGCATCGGATACGAGTTGAAGAACGCCATGTCCTGGGGGCAGGGCAAATATGACGAGGCCGCCGCGATCTTTATCCTGCTTCTGGCCACGATCACCCTCTTCGACCAACTGTCCGGCCATATCCGCAATCACCTTGTCGGAAAGCGAGGCCGCTAATGCCCACCGATGTCATCGCCGGACCCAGCCTGAAACACGACATTGACCGGCTGTTCCTGCGGAAAAAACTGGTTGCTCTGGCCGCGCCGGTTCTGGTGATCGCCTATCTGGTCTATGTCTTCTTTGCCTTTGATATCATGGGGCTGGCCGCGCGGGCGCGTCTTGATAATGCCGCGATCCTTGTGTCTGACATGTATAGCTATAAAACCCATGTCACCCGTGACAACCGCAGCGGCAAGACCTCGGTCGCGATCGAGGGCGAACGCAAGGGTGCTTATCCGGACGGGCAGGGGCCGGATTGGGTTACATTCGCCGGTCAGACCACGCTGATCGACCTTGGCGCGGGCTATGAGGTCAGCTTTCTGCCCGAGAACCGGCTGTCGGTGATCGTGCCCGGCTATGGCGAGATCACGGCCTATCTGGACGGTCGGTTGATCGTGACCAATCTGACCGGCGAAGTGCCCGACTGGATCAGCCTGTCGGAAACCCGCATGACCATCACCACGGACGAGGGCCGGATTTCCCTGACCCGCAGCAAGACCGAGGTGTTTAACTATTTCACCGGCTGGGAATTGTTCTTTTTCACCCTCGACAGCCCCTATTACGGGACGTCGTTGACTGACATCCTGTTTGGCGAACGGATTGATCCGGCGCGGCTTAATATCGTCGGGGCGGCGCAGGATTTCTGGCACAACAAGATGTGGGGCCATTCGCAGGTCGCCTGGGCGCTGTTTGAAACCGTGCTCATGGCGTTTCTGGGCACCTTCGGCGCAGCAATCATCGCGCTGCCGCTGGCCTTTCTGGCAGCCAGGAACTTTGCCCGGCTGCAAAGCATCCGCTTTGCGCTGCGCCGCGTGTTCGATCTGTTCCGAGGCATCGACGGCCTGATCTGGACGATCATTCTGTCCCGCGCCTTTGGTCCCGGCCCGTTGACCGGGGCGCTGGCGATCCTGCTGACCGACACCGGATCGTTCGGCAAGATGTTCTCGGAAGCCCTTGAGAACGTGGATGGAAAACAGATCGAGGGTGTTGCGTCGACCGGGGCGGCGATCCCGCATCGCTATCGCTTTGGGGTGATCCCTCAGGTGACGCCGGTGCTGCTGAGTCAGGTTCTGTATTTCTTCGAATCCAACACCCGCAGCGCCACCATCATCGGGGCGATCACCGGTGGCGGTATCGGGCTGTTGCTGACGCAGGCGATGATCACCCAGAAGGATTGGGAAGAGGTCACCTATTACATCATCCTCGTGGTGCTGATGGTGATGGCGATGGACAGCGTTTCGGGCTGGCTGCGCCGCAAGCTGATCAAGGGCGCCTGACGCGCGGGTCCGGGCGGTTTTGCCGATATAAAAGGAATGTCTGACATGACCAAACTGGGGGTCGAGCCGCTGATCCATGACGGGGTGCATCTGCATGAGGTGACTTGCGGGAAATTCGTTGAAATCGGCGAAGGCAGCCGCGTGCTGTTCACCGAATTCGGCGATTATTCCTATTGCGACCGCTACGCCGAGATCGCCAACGCCCGGATCGGCAAATTC
Organism: Actibacterium sp.; assembly: GCF_041584535.1. Classification (GTDB taxonomy): domain Bacteria; phylum Pseudomonadota; class Alphaproteobacteria; order Rhodobacterales; family Rhodobacteraceae; genus Actibacterium_D. The sequence goes on from NZ_JBFHDW010000110.1 coordinate 7,144, forward strand.
GCCAATATCGCCGCTTTCTCGCGGATCGGTCCGACGGATCACCCGATGAATCAGGCCTCGCTGCATCACTTTCTGTATCGCTCGAACGACTACTGGCCTGACGCGCCGCTGGATGAGGCGTTCTTTGACCATCGCGCCTCGCGGATCGCCCGGATCGGGCATGACACCTGGATCGGCCATAACGCTGTCATCAAGCCCGAGGTCACGATCGGCCACGGCGCGGTTGTCGCGGCCTCGGCGGTGGTGACCAAGGACGTCGATCCCTATTCCATCGTCGCGGGTATCCCGGCCCGGCCGCTCCGCGAGCGGTTTCCGCGCGCCATTGCCGACCGGGTAATGGAACTGGCGTGGTGGGATTGGGACCATGACACGCTGCGGGCGCGGTTAGAGGATTTCCGCAATCTGCCGATCGAGGCCTTTCTCGAAAAATACGCCTGAGTGTCTCAGGCGCTGGACACGGTCAGCGTCACCCGCGACCCGGCAAAGCAGGTGATGCCGTATTCAATCGGGGTGCCATCCGCCGTGACGTTGACCGCCACCGAGCGCAGCACCGGATCGCCCTCGCGGATGCCAAGATGCAGGGCTTCGGTGGCGCTGGCCAGTTCAGCCGAAATCCGGGTGTCGCGGCGGGTGTAATCGGCGACGCCGTTGGCGGCCAGCGCCTGCGTGACCGAGGTGACCGTCGCGAATGTGCGGGCGATACCGGGCAGGCGGTCGGCGGGAAAGATGCTTTCGAAATGCGCCAGTGTGGCTTTGCCGGACATCGACAGCCCCTCATAGACCGTGACCCGGTCGCCGGGGGTCAGGCGCAGCGCCGTGGCTTCGGTGGCATTGCAGGCGCGGGTCTCGATGCGAAGCGGGTGCTTGTGGGCCAGCCGTCCGGTGGCCTCGATATTGCGATGAAAACGGGTGCGCTTGCCGATCGGGTAATCGGTGGGGGCGAGGCTGACAAAGACCCCGGCACCCCGG
>NZ_JBFHDW010000111.1:0-8072 GCF_041584535.1 Actibacterium sp.
CACCGCTTACAACTTCCTGTCGACCAAGCCGGTGCGCTCGATTGATGACGTGAAGGGTCTGAAAATCCGTTCGGGCGGTCCGATCTTTGCCCGCATCATCGAAAGCCTGGGTGGCGTTGCCGTTCAGATGCCGGCGAACGAACAGTTCGAAGGCCTGAGCCAAGGCATTCTGGATGCCAGCTATGCCTCGACCCCGGACCTGATTAACGCCCGTCTGGTTGATGTCGTCAAATACGTGATCAACATCGAAACCGGCGTGTTCAACGGTGCGGCTGTCGTCAACGCCAGCGCGCTGCTGTGGGACCGTATGTCGGGTGAAGACCGTGAAGCTCTGGTTCGCGCCGCGCAATACGCGCTGGCTGCTGACGCAGGCGCATGGCAGGCCAACGCCGCCAAAGGCACCGAAGAAGGCAAGGCCAAGGGTATCGAATTCGTGACCCCCGATGCCACGCTGAAAGCCGGGATCGACAGCTTTGTCGCCGAGCACATGAAGACCGTTTCGCAAACCCTAGAAGGCCGTGGCGTGAAGAACGCCGAAGCCAAGGTCGCCCAGTATAAAGCGCTGGTCGAAAAGTGGCAGGGTCTGGTCGCGAACGTCTCGTCGGAAGAAGAGCTGGCCGAGCTGCGCATCAGCGAGATCTGGTCCAAGGTCGATTACGCCTCGTTCGGCAAGTAATTGTGGCCTGAGCCGGGACTCCGATGATGCGCAGGTATGAACAACTGGTTGCACGAGGGACAGTGCTGTTTGGCGGCATTGTTCTGACCCTGATGATGGTGCAGATCGCGGTTGACGTGATCATGCGCCGGTTCTTCGGGGCTGGATTCCCGGCGACTCCCGATCTGGTCGGGAAGTATTACATGGTGGCGTTGGCGGTCGTTCCGATCGCCTTCACCGAAGTCAAACGCCGGCATATCGAGGCCACGATCTTTACCGATCAACTGCCCGCCCGTGTGCGGAACTGGTTCGGTATGCCGGGCTTTATCCTGTCTGCGCTGATCTATGGTCTGCTGACCTATGCCGGAACGGTCGATGCGCTGCGTCAGACCGCGAAAGGCGCCTATATCGATGCGGGTCTGATCAAGGTTCTGACATGGCCGTCCTATTGGCTGATGCCGCTGGCCTTTGGGTTGATGACGGTGCTCTGCGCAATCCGGATCGTGCAATTGGCGACCGGCAAGCTGTCGGTTCATGCCCATGATCCGCTGGAAGAACTGAACGCCGACCTAGAGGAAGAAGTCTGATGGACTCGTTCACAATTGGCCTTCTCTGCCTCGTTGGCATTCTTGGTCTCATCGCCATCCGCGTGCCGATCGCGATGGCGCTGTTCGGTGTCTCGGTTGTCGGCCTCTATGCCGTCGCGGGCGAGCGGGTGGTGCTGTCGATGCTGGCCAGCGTGCCGTATTCGACCACGGCCAGCTGGACTCTCAGTTCGGTGCCGATGTTCCTGCTGATGGGCTTTATCGCCTATCATTCGGGCCTGACGCGAGGGCTGTTCGACGGCGCCAAGGTCTGGCTGGGGGCCTTGCCCGGCGGTCTGGTGATCGCCTCTCTGGCCGGGGCCAGCGCCTTTGCCGCCGTGACCGGGTCTTCGGTGGCCTGTTCCGCCGCGATCGGTCGTATCGCCATCCCCGAGATGAAACGCCACAATTACGATCTGTCCTTCTCGGCCGGGTCGGTGGCCGCAGGCGGCACGATTGGCGCGCTGATCCCGCCGTCGATCCTGTTGATCATCTTTGGCATCCAGTCCCAACAATCGATCTCGGACCTGTTTCTGGGGGGCCTGATCGTCGGCCTGATCTCGCTGGGCTTTTATGTCGGCGCGACCCTGATCGTCTATGCCCGCAGCCCGTCGAAACTGCCGCGCTCGGACAACAGCACCTGGCGCGAGAAATTCGCTTCGACGCTGGGGGTCTGGCCGGTTCTGGTGATGATCCTGATCGTGTTCGGCGGGTTGTTCACCGGTCTGTTCACCGCGACCGAGGCCGGTGCCGTGGGCGCGTTCATCGCCATCGTCATCGGTGTCATCCGGCGCACGCTGAAATGGCAGGGCTTCAAAGACAGCGTGATCGACACGCTGCTGTCCTGCGGGTCGCTGTTCATCATCGCCATCGGCGCCAACCTGTTCACCCGGCTTGTGGCCTTTACCGGCCTGTCGAATGAAATCGGCAAGTTCGTGGCCACGCTGGGTCTCAGCGCCACCGGCCTGTTGATCATCATCGCGCTGATCTACCTGCTGCTGGGCATGTTCCTTGAACCCATCGGCGCCATGCTGTTGACGCTGCCGCTGTTCCTGCCGCTGGTCGGCGCACATGACGTCAACCTGATCTGGTTCGGCATTCTGGTCGCCAAGCTGCTTGAGATCGGCATGATCACGCCGCCAGTGGGGTTAAACGTCTTTGTCATCCACTCGGTCGCGCGGGACTTTGTGTCGCTTGAGAATATCTTCAAGGGCATTCTTCCGTTCCTTGCGGCCGACATTGTGCTGGTCGCCCTGATGATCGCAACGCGCGGGTTTTTCTGACGCCGGGCTGGTCCCGCCTAAATGTGACCGGAATTCCAAACATCCGCTGCCGCCCGCATGCTGGCAGCGCACAGGAGAGGTTTAAGATGTCGATATTCGTGAACCAAGTTCAGGTCAGCTTTGGCGACTGCGATCCGGCGGGGATCGTGTTCTATCCGAATTACTTTCGCTGGATGGATGCGACCTTTCACGCCTTCCTGCATGACCGGGTCGGCGGCCACGCCAAGCTGTGCCGCGATCTGGGCGCGCGCGGGCTGGGGTTGATGGAGGCCAAGCTGTCCTTCCGCTTGCCCGCGACCGAGGGCCGGGCGCTGGAATTTGCGATTGAGGCGATCGAGTGGTCGGGCCGCAGTTTCACCGTCAACTACCGCGCCGTTCAGGGCGCGCGGGTGATCCTTGAGGGCTATGAGCGCCGCGGCGTTTTTGTCGAAAAGGACGGCCGACTGGCGGCGGGCGATGTCGCCCCCGTGCAAGAAATTCTGGGCTGACCGGCCCGTTGCGCCCGGCCTTTCGCTGTGGCGTTCGTATCCACACCCGTCCGGCACAGGACCCGGATCGCCATTCGAAAGGACAGTGAAATGTCAGCATATATCCCCTACGGCGCCTATTGGAGCACGCCTTTCGCCCGGTGGCAGGGTGCGTTCTCGCATCTGCATTCGATCGAATTCGCGGCCCATGTCGCCAAAACCGCCCTTGCCGATCGCGGTATCGGGGTTCAGGACTTTGACTTTGCCGCCTATGGCATGACCGTGCCGCAATATCGCAGCTTTTACGGCACGCCGTGGTTCACCGGCCTGATCGGGGCCGAGCATCTGGCTGGCCCGACCGTCAATCAGGCCTGCGCCACCGGCGCGCGTCTGGTCGCCACGGCGATGGGTGAAATGGCCAATTCCGGCGCGAAAGTTGCGCTGTTGTGCTCGGGCGACCGCACCTCGAACGGGGCGCATGCCTACTATCCGGCCCCCGATCAGCCGGGCGGCACTGGCCGTTCGGAAGACATCGTGCTGGAAAGTTTCAACCGCGACCCGCTGGCCAAATGCGCCATGGTCGATACCGCCGACAATGTCGCGCGCAAGTTCGGCATTTCCACCGAGGAACAGCACGAGTTGGCGGCCTATCGCTATGAGCAATATCAGCAGGCGCTGGCCAATGATCGCGCCTTCCAGAAGCGCTATATGGCCGATGTGTTCGAGGTGCCCGATGTCCGGTTCCGCAAGACCGTTGCGACCCTGTCGGGCGACGATGGCGTCTATCCCTCGTCGATCGAGAAAATGGCCAAGCTAAAGCCGGTGCGCGAAACCGGCACTGTGACCTTTGCCGGTCAGACCCACCCGGCCGATGGCAGCGCCGGGATGGTGATGGTCGCCGATGCCGGTCGCGCCCGGGAGCTTTCCACCAAGGACGGCCCGCTGAGCAAGGTCATCGCTGTGGCTCAGGCCCGTGGCGAGCGCGCCCATATGCCCGCCGCCCCGATCCTTGCCGCCCAGCAGGCGCTGGATCTGGCCGGTCTGAAGATCACCGATATCGACGTGTTCAAATCGCACAACCCGTTCTCGGTCAACGACATCGCCTTTGCGCGCGCCTTTGATCTGGATTGGAAGGGCATGAACAATTACGGCAGTTCGCTGGTCTGGGGCCACCCGCAGGGGCCGACCGGCCTGCGGGCGATGATCGAGATGATCGAAGAGCTGGAAATCCGTGGCGGCGGTCTGGGCCTGTTCCAAGGCTGTGCCGCTGGCGATTCCGCGATGGCGGTGATCCTCAAGGTCGGCTAAGGCCGCGCGCCGATCCGGCGCAAAACACCGGGGTCCGGCCTAATGGGCCGGGCCATCCGCGTGCAGGGCAGGGGCGTCGGTCGGGATATTGGCCTGAACCCGCCCCTTGGCGCATAGCTTTTCCACCTCTGACACCTTCAACAGACGACGCGCTGACGGGTAAATCTGCTCGGACCGCTCGGAAAACACCCCCGGATACAGGGCCGAGATTTCCTGAACGAAAGCATCCGGCATAAAGGTCGCGGCATAGGGCCGGGGCAGGTAGCTTTCGACCGGCATGCCTTCGGCAAAGACGATCTCGTGCTGGTCGAAGATCAGCGAGATATAATCGACACTGTCGCGCCCGAACGCCTTGCGAAAACCGGGCAGACCCAGCATGCCTTTGACCGGGCCAAGAACTTCGGTCGCATCATACAGGTTCGCAACCCCCGCGCCGCCCAGCAGCACCCGGTGTTGCGGTGACAGCAGCAGCGGCCGCAGCGGCGTCACGCCATCATAAGCGCCCGCACTGATGCGGATCGGTTTCAGCCGGTCTTCGCGCAGGCTGAACACGATGCGCCGCCGCCCGATCCAGCGCAGCGGCTGCGGCCCATGATCCAGCGTCATCACCAGATCGCCCACCGCCAGCTCTTCGACCAGACGCGGCCCCGAGGGCGTGTCCAGATGCGTGCCCGGCGTAAAGCAGATGATATTGACGATCACGCTGGCGTCGCCCGGATCAATCGTCATCACATGCGGCTGCCCGTCCGAGCCGACATAGTTGATCGTGTAGATGCCGGAGTTCACCGTATAGGACGTGGCATTGTCGATGATGAACGTATCCTCGGGGCCTTCCGAGACCACGTTGACGGTGAAATCGTCATCGAAGGTCGAAATGTCGAAATGGAACGTATCGGGCGTTGCATCGTCCTTGCCCATCTTGGTGATCGTCAGATCGGTGATGTCGCCGCCATCGGACAGATACAGATCCTGACTGCCGTCGACGGACGTAGTGGCGAATTTATCGACTTTGACCTTATAGGTGCCGGTGCCGGTTTTGACCGCGTCGTCGATGGTGACGAAGATGGATTCAGCCATTGTCAGTCTCCTCGTCGGTCTGCGAAGCGGAGGTTTGATCGCCGTTCAAAGTCAGGCGTGACAGGGGAACCTTGATGATTTTGCCGTTCTCGGTGCGCACGGCCTTGCGGAAATTCGCGCCTTTCCCGGCGACGCACAGAACGTCCTCGGGGCGGTGGGTGTCGATCTGCCGGATCAGCCGGTCAGCCGAGCGGCAGGTGTAAGTGTTACAGGTGTCCGAGCGGAATTTGCGCGGCAGGGCGCAGCCGGTCTTGTCATGGAACAGGCACGAGTCCTCGACATGGGTATCGGGCAGGTGATCCAGATAAAGATCGACCAGACGTTGCCGGGTTTGCAGGTCCATCAGCCGCGCCGTGCGGTTCAATGCGCTTGCGTCAAGGAAGGCGTTGTGCTGGGCGCCGCGACTGCAACAACTGCCCTGACAGGCCATGCACAGCGCACGCAGGGCCTGCGGCGGCGCCACCAGATCGGACCGGGCGGAATAGGTTGTCAGCGGGCCGTCATTCTCAAGATCGACGGTTTGCAGATGGGTTTTCAGCCGGGCCACAGCGTCGGGATCCTGTCGCACCATCCTGGCGGGCAGAAACGGTGCGCTGCCGACCAGATCGGCAGGCGTATCGGCCACGGCATTATAGCGCCGCAGCGCCGCCAGCGCCGGGGTTTCGGTGGTGCCGGTGCCGATCTCGAAGGCGGCGGTGACCCCGGCGATGCGCAGGAAGGTGGTGTATTTGTCGGTGTTCTCGCCGGTTTTCTGGCAAAAACCCTTGGCCAGATTGGCGGTGATCTGGTCCGCATGTTCCGGGAATAGCCGGATCAGCGCGCGGGCGGTCAGCAACAGGTCCCAGCCCAGCGGCTTGAACTGGCTGCGCTCAAGGTCGATGCCATAGAGGCGGCCATCTTCGGTAAAGCGCAGGTTCGACAGCGCGCCGTCATTCTTGGCCATGACCAGCCGGTCATAGGCGAAAGCCTTTAGAAACGCTTCGCTTTCGCGGATGATGCCGGACTGTTGCAGCGCCTCGTAATTCCGCAGGTAATCGCCCCAATTGCCGGTTTCGCGCTTATAAGGCGAGGCCTCGGCGAACTGGCCCAGCCAGCGCCCGACCGAGGCGCTGAGAATATCCAGCGAGTCCGGGTGAACCACTGCCCTCAGATCGGCGCCTTCCAGATATTCGATCGCCAGAAAGCCGGCCTGATCGGAAAAGAACTCTAACCGTGGCACCAGCCCGGATTTCGAGAAGGTCCGCAAGGCATCGCGTTCCCGCAGATAGGCCGTTTGCCCCGGACCGTCGGTGATATCGTAATGCTTGATGATCTTTTTCTGCTGGGCATAGCGCAGCAGAAAGGTCTGCGATTTGTCGCGTTTCGACAGGATGGTGGCGGCCATATAACGGGCCGAGATTTCCGGCGACAGGCGTTGCGCAATCACACCGCCATGGCGCGACAGAAATTCTGCCGTGTCCAATACGCGTCCTGATGTTGTCCCGTTCGGCATCTGTCCGGTTGTCCCGATTAACGAGGGGTGAAAGTTAATCAGGCATGCGCGACATGGCGCAAATGAGGCACCAAGCGGGTATTTCTGGCATGTTTTAAGGCCAAATCCGCGGTTTTCAGGAGGTTTTGCCCGGATCTGCTTAAGATTCAGGCGAGATGCTTGTTTTCAGTCAGTTCGGGCCGGACCCCGAGTCTGTTAAGACAGGTTAACGATTTTTCGCCTTCATTCTGGCGCCGCAGACCGCGACCCAAGCGGCGCCGGGCGCGTCAGACGTCGAAATAGTCGCGATACCACGCCACGAATTTCGCCACGCCTTCGCGGAACGGGGTTTGCGGCTGATAGCCGGTCAGCGATTTCAGCAGACTGGCATCGGCCCATGTCGCGGGCACGTCGCCTTTCTGCATCGGCATGTAATTGCGGATCGCCTCGATCCCCAGTTCGGTTTCGATCGCATCGACGAAATCCAGCAGCCGCACCTTGTCGGAATTGCCGATATTCACCACCCGGAATGGCGCGGCGGGGGACAGGCTGTCGCCCGGCGCGATATCGGCGGCGCTGGCGGGGCGCTGGGGCACGGCGTCGATCAACAGGCGGATGCCGCGAACCAGATCTTCGACATAGGTAAAGTCGCGGAACATGTCGCCGTGGTTATAGATGTCGATCGGGCGCCCGGCGAGGATCGACTCGGTGAACTTAAACAGCGCCATATCGGGGCGGCCCCACGGGCCATAGACGGTAAAGAACCGGAACATCGTCACCGGCAGCCCCCACAGATGGGCATAGGAATGGCCCATGGCCTCGTTCGCCTTCTTGGTGGCGGCATAGATGGTCAGCGGCGTGTCGGCCTTTTCGGTCTCGGTAAAGGGCATTTCTTCGTTGGCGCCGTAAACCGAGCTGGTCGAGGCCATCAACAGATGCGCGACCTGATGTTCGCGGGCCACCTCCATGACGTTGAACGTGCCGACGATATTGGCGTCGATATAGGCGCGCGGGTTCTCAAGGCTGTAGCGCACCCCGGCCTGCGCCGCGAGGTGAACGATCACATCGGGCTGAAACTCGTTACTGACGCGGGTCAGGGTCTCGGCATCTTCAAGCATCGCCTCGGTCGCGGTGAAGTTCGGCGATTGCAGCAGCATCTGATGCCGGCGCTGTTTCAGGCTGACATCATAATAGTCGGTCATCCCGTCATAGCCGTGCACGCGAAAG
>NZ_JBFHDW010000112.1:0-8042 GCF_041584535.1 Actibacterium sp.
AACGGCACCGCCAGCTTGGCCAGAACCCCGCCGCGCGCGAAAGTGGCGCTGGCGATTTGTTCGATTTGAACGGCGTTCGGAAAGCCCCCGGCATAGCGCGCGCCACGGGCGTCAGTCGACAGTTTCACCCGCCAGCCACGAGCCAGCATTTCCTCGGCCAGCGCCTGAGCCGGGAACATATGGCCGCCGGTTCCCCCGGCCGCGATCACCAAAAGCGGAGCCTGCGTCATCCCCGACCTTTCCGCATCAAGATGTCTCCGATTTCGCCCTGAGGCCGGGTCCGGGTCAGCGCCAGAAGCGCCCCCACCACGATCCCGCCCGCGATCAATGACGATCCGCCATAGCTGACGAACGGCAGGGTCATGCCTTTGGCCGGCAGCAATTTGACCGCAACACCCATGTTGATCATCGCCTGCACGCCGAACACGCAGGCCAGACCGGTGCCCGCCAGACGGGAAAAGGGATCACGCTCGCGCGTCAGCCGGTGCAGCGACCGCAGCACGATCGCCGCGTAAAGCGTGATGATCAGCAGCACAAGGATCAGGCCGTATTCCTCGGCGGCAACGGCAATGATGAAATCGGTATGGGCGTCGGGCAGCGACTGTTTCACTTGCCCCTCGCCCACGCCAACGCCCCAGAACCCGCCCTCGCGGATAGCGTTGGTGGCATAGCCAAGCTGGGTGCGCGGGTCGATATCCGCTGACAGAAAGCCGTCGATGCGGCGGGCGAAATGTTCCGAGTTGTTATAGGCAAAAATGCCGCCGATCACCGTCATCCCGGCCATGCCCGCCATCAGCACCATCGGCGCCCCGGCGACGAAATACATCACACCCCACGAGAACAGGATCAGCGACGCCTGACCGAAATCGGGCTGCATCGCCAGAAACGCGACAATCGTCACCGCGATCACCAACGAGAACATCCGCCCCGGAGGGCCTCCGATCTCTTGATTGGCGGCCATCAGCCATGCTGCAAGAATGATGAAACCGGGCTTCAGAAACTCGGACGGCTGCACCGAGGCAAAGCCAAGGCTATACCAGCGCACCGCGCCCTTGCCAAAATCGGTGCCCAGCACCGGCAACAGCGCCAGCGCCAGAAACGCCGCAAAAAACCCCAGAACGCCCAGACGCCGCACCATATCGGGCGACATCATCGAGGTGGCGAACATCACCGCCATCGCAAGGCAACCAAAGAACGCCTGACGCTCGACATAATGAAACGGGTCCAGACCGTTGCGCGCGGCCAGCGGCGGCGAGGCCGCAAGCCCCAGCAACAGGCCAATGCCGAACAACAACAGGATGCAGGACAAAGCCCATTTGTCGATCGTCCGCCACCAGCGCGGCAGGATCGGTTCGCCCGCACGCATCGGCGCGGTGCCATACACCATTTCCGTCATCAGAATACCGCCTCGACTGCCTCAAATCGCCCGTTTGCCGGGTCTGACGATAATTCTAGCGCGGATTGGCCTTTGACGCCAGCGCGAAGGTCAGAGGCTTTCGGGCGTCCGGCGGAAAACCGACACCTGAAAATTCTGCTGCCCGCCCGAGGGCGTCGTATGGGTTTGATGGCTGCTGTCGATCAGATGGAACTGGCCCGGCGCGTGCAGGCTCAGCTCAATCGCAAGGGTTTCGGGCGAATAGCGCTGCACCGGCAGGTTCGAGCACCGCTCGGGCCCGTCCAGCGCGAAACTGGCGATGATCGCCACGCCGCCCGGCTTCAGCGCCGTCAGCAGGGTCCGCACATAAGCCGCCCGCGCCGGGTCTTCGGTCAGGAAATGAAACACCGCACGATCATGCCACAGGTCATAGCGATGCGCGGGCTGCCAAGTGGTGATGTCCGCCACCTGCCAATCGACCTTGGCGGCCAGATCGCCCAGCCGGGTCTTGCTGAGCGCAAGCGCCGCCAAAGACAGATCGACCACGCTGACCGGACGGCCCTGCGCAATCAGCGCATCCACCAGACGCGACGCGCCGCCGCCGACATCGACCACGGCGCCCTTTGGCGCGTGCTTGGCGATCAGACGCAAAGACAGGTCAGGCCGGTCCTGAAACCAGGTCAGTTGGTCTTCGGACCGGGTGCCATACACCCGATCCCAATGCTGTTGGTTTGTCGTGTTGCTCATGGTGATGGGCCTTGTTCAGCTTCCACCAACTTAGGAACGCTGTCAGATAACGACAACGTCCAGCGGCGGGAAACCGTTGAACCCGACCGAGCTGTAGGTCGAGGTATAGGCGCCGCAGTTGCGGATGATGAACCGATCACCCGCTTTCAGACCCAGCGGCAGCTGCACCGGACGCTTTTCATACAGAACGTCGGCGCTGTCACAGGACGGGCCAGCCAGAATGCAGGCGCCGGTTTCCTCGTGGTCGCGGTCGGTGATGAACTGATAGCGGATCGCTTCGTCCATGGTTTCGGCCAGACCCGAGAATTTACCGATGTCCAGATAGACCCAGCGATGGGTGTCCATGTCCGACTTGCGCGACACCAGCAGAACCTCGGCGGCGATCATACCGGCCTCGGCCACCAGACCACGGCCCGGCTCGGCCATGATGCGCGGCACGTCGCCGAAACGGGCGTCGATCAGTTCCATCACGCGGGCGGCATAGCGGGTCGGATGGTCGATTTCTTCGCCATAAAAGGCCGGGAAACCACCGCCGATATTCAGCAGGGTCAGGCCAAAACCAGCCTCTTGCGCGGCGTGCCAAACGGCAGCGACCTGATCCAGCGTGTTGATCCACATTTCGGCGCGGCGGGTTTGCGACCCGACATGGAACGACAGACCAACCGGCGCCAGACCCAGATCGCGGGCATAGCCCAGCAGCGACAGCGCCTTGTCACGGGCACAGCCGAATTTGCGGCTGAGCGGCCAGTCGGCTTCGCAGTTCTCGACGATGATGCGGATATAGACCTGAGCCCCCGGCGCGTTCTCGGCCAGCTTGTCCAGTTCTTCTTCGGCATCGGCAGCGAACAGTTCAATCCCGGCGTTGAACGCGAACGCGATATCGGCCGGACGTTTGATGGTGTTGCCAAAGGAAATGGTCTCGGGCGCGGCACCCTGGCTGAGGCACAGTTCGATCTCGCCACGCGATGCGGCGTCGAAATGCGAGCCCAGATTGACCAGCGTCTCGATGATCTCACGGGCCGGGTTGGCCTTGACCGCATAGTGGATGTCAGCGCGGCCCAGACCAGCGCGCAGCGCGTGGAACTGGTTGGTCACGGCTTCGGTGTCCAGCACAAGGGTCGGACGATCAAAGCTGGTCGAACGAATGAAATTTTCGATGCGTGCGGCAGGCGACACGATATCGCGGCCGACAAAGTCGGTGACAGTAGCGTTCATGGTCATCTCCAATAGACCCGGCCATATATGACCGCTCACTTCCAAGGGAGACGTTACCGTCGCTACATAAACGCGGAGCTTTAAGGGCTCGGCCAGAGGCGCGTGCGTTGGCGTCTAAGCGGGCATTTAGGGTTTCACTTGAGTCGGTGCAAGAAATATTTTCAGCCGCCGAAAAAAATCTTGACCCCTCCCTCCTAAGCCCCTGATTTGTTGCACATAAAGAACAGGCCCGCCCCCGGTTCGTCACCACGGTTTAACCCCCGCGCGCAACCGAATATGCCAAGACAAACCCGCGCAACCGCTTCGAGGCCGTCCGTGATCCGCCATATCGTATTTTTCGACACCCGCAACGCCACCGATTCAGACGCCGTTTTCAACGGCCTGTCCCTGCTGACCGGCATTCCCCACAAGCTGCATCTGGAAATCGGGCGCAATCTCAAGACCGATCCCCTGCCCGGCCCGGTGCCCGACTTCGTGGTCTACGGCGAATTCGAATCCGAGGCGCAACTGGCTGCCTTCAAAGCGCACCCGCTGTATCAGCAATCGATCGACGTGGTGCGGCCATTGCGCGACATGCGCGTCGCAGCGGATTTCGACGCTGGTTAAGCCAGCTTGCCGACCTCGGCGATGAAATCCGCGCCGCGCTGTTCGAAATTGTCATATTGGTCAAAGCTGGCCGCAGCCGGGGCCAGCAACACCACATCCCCCGGCGCCGCCTCGGACGCGGCTTGCGCCACGGCCCGGGCCATGGTCTCGCAGACCTCATGCGGTGTATCGCCCAGCTTCAGCGCAAAAGCCGCCGCCTCGCGCCCGATCACATAGGCCTTGGCGACATTGCCCAGCTGATCCAGAACCGGCCCCAGCCCGCCCTCTTTCTCTAACCCGCCGCAAATCCAGCGGATGTTCGAGAACGCCGCCAGCGCCTTGGCGGCACTATCGGCATTGGTGGCCTTGCTGTCATTGATGAACCGCACGCCGTTCTTTTCCGCCACCAGCTGACTGCGATGGGGAAGGCCTTCGAAACTGTGAAACGCCTGTTCGATCAGCTTGGGCGCCAGACCCAGCGTCCGCAGCGCGGCATAGGCCGCACAGGCATTCTGATGGTTATGAGCGCCCGGCAGGCCCGGAACCTGCCGCAGGTCGATGCTGGCCACCTGACGGCCCTTGCGCCACTCGGCCAGAAAGCCCTTGCGCGCGAATACATACCAGCCCGGCCCGCTCAGCTTCTGCCCCGAGGACACCCGGATCACCCGGTCATCCACCGCGCCCTCGGCGATCTGATTGGCCAGAAACCGGCCTTCGGGCTCATCCACGCCAATCACCGCGCGATCCGGCCCACCCTCGGCAAACAGCCGCCGCTTGGCCGCGAAATAGCCGCCCAACCCGCCATGCCGGTCCAGATGATCCGGCGACAGGTTGGTGAACACCGCCACATCCGGCGTCAGCGACCGCGCCAGTTCGGTCTGATAGCTGGACAGCTCTAACACCACCACACCGCCATCGCCCGGCGGGTCGATATCCAGAACCCCGCGCCCGATATTCCCGGCCAGTTGGCTTTCGCGCCCGGCATGGGTCAGCACATGATGGATCAAGGCCGAGGTCGTCGATTTCCCATTCGACCCGGTCACTGCGATCACCCGCGGCGGCGTGTCGAGATCGGCCCAATCGCCGGCAGCAAGCGACCGGAAAAACAACCCGATATCATTGTCCACCGGCACCCCGGCGGCCCAGGCCGCAGCAATCACCCGGTTCGGCGCCGGGTAAAGATGCGGAATCCCCGGCGATGTGACCAACGCCGCCACCCCGTCGAACCCGCCCGCGCGGCCCAGATCGGCCACGGCAAAGCCCTCGGCCTCGGCCCGGCCCCGCGCGGCCTCGTTGTCATCCCAACAGATCGGCTCGGCGCCGCCAGCCCGCAAGGCCCGCGCCGTGGCCAGCCCCGACCGGCCCAGCCCCAGAACCCCGACCTTCGCGCCTTCAAATCCCTGAACCGGTATCATGCCGCGCAATCCGCCCTATGGTTTCTTCTTCGTCTAAATATCCCGGGGGATAAGCGCGCCGCAAGGCGCGTGAAGGGGGCAGCGCCCCCTTTGCCTTATCGCAGCTTCAGCGTCGCCAGCCCGATCAGCGCCAGGATCAGCGAAATGATCCAGAACCGGATAACGATCTGCGGCTCGGCCCAGCCCATTTTCTCGAAATGATGATGGATCGGCGCCATCAGGAACACCCGCTTGCCGGTGCGCTTGAAATAAACAACCTGAATGATCACCGACAGCGCCTCGACCACGAAAATCCCGCCGACGATCGCCAGAACGATCTCGTGCTTGGTTGCGACCGCGATCGCGCCCAAAGCGCCGCCCAGCGCCAGCGAGCCGGTATCGCCCATGAACACCGCCGCCGGCGGTGCGTTATACCACAGGAACCCCAGCCCGCCGCCGATCAGCCCGGCGGTAAAGATCAGGATCTCGCCGGTGCCCGGCACGAAATGCACCCCCAGATAGTCGGTAAAGTCGACCCGCCCCACCGCATAGGCGATCACGCCCAGCGTGCCGGCAGCGATCATCACCGGCATGATTGCCAGCCCGTCCAGACCATCGGTCAGGTTCACCGCATTGGCGGCGCCGACGATGACCAGCATGGCGAAGGGGATGAAGAAATAGCTGAGATTGACCAGCGTGTCCTTGAACACCGGCAGCGCCAGTTGAAAGGTCAGCGCGTCAGGATGCACCATCGAGGCCGCGATCCCGGCAATGGCGGCAATCAACAGGCCCAGTCCCATGCGTTTCTTGCCCGACACGCCCTTGGTGTTGTTCTTGCTGACCTTGGCATAATCATCAGCAAAGCCGATCGCGCCAAAGCCCATGGTCACGAACAGGGTGATCCAGATATAGGCGTTGTCCAGCCGCGCCCACAGCAGGGTCGAGACCACCAGCGCCCCCAAAATCAGCACGCCCCCCATGGTCGGCGTGCCGGCCTTGGTCACCAGATGGCTTTGCGGCCCGTCCTCGCGGATCGGCTGACCGTTGCGCTGACGACGTTTCAGCAGGTTGATCAGCGGCCGCCCGAAGACAAAGCCAAAGATCAGCGCCGTGAAGAATGCTCCGCCCGCCCGAAAGGTGATATAGCGGAACAGGTTGAAAAAGTCGCCGCCATCGGAAAAGCCGGTCAGCCAATAAAGCATGTTATCAGTCCCTCGAACCCGTTAGCGGCATCGCTTGTCGTAATTTCCGCAGCGCGTCAACCACGCGCGAGACCTTGCTGCCTTTTGACCCCTTGACCAGAACCACGTCGCCCGGGCCTGCCAGCGTGGCGGCGCGCGCCACCAGATCGTCGGCTTGGGCCACCCAGTCGCCGCGTTGCGCGACGGGCAGCGCGTCATAAAGCCCGCGCATCCGGGGTCCGACACAATGCACCAGATCGGCCGCGGCCAGCCCCGGATCATCGGCCAGCGCCCGGTGCAGGGCGCCCTCGTCCGGGCCCAGTTCCAGCATATCGCCCAGCACCGCGATCCGCCGCCCGGCGGGCTTGGCGGCGGCCAGAACCTCAAGCGCCGCGCGCATCGAGGCCGGGTTGGCGTTGAACGCATCGTCGATCAGTTCGAACGCACCGCCCGGCAACGCGATTTCCTCGCGCGCGCCGCGCCCGGCGGGGGGCAGCCACAACGCCAGATCGGCGGAAACCTGTTGCAGATCAAAGCCCAGCGCCTGTGCCGCCCCAAGGACCGCCAGCGCATTCATGGCGAAATGCCGCCCCGCCGTGGTCAGGGTAAAATCAACCACCTGCCCAGCGACATCGGCCTTGGCCACCGTGGTGTTGCCCTGCAAATCCGCGTGGATCAGGCGGATATCACAGCCCGCACCCTGACCGAAACGCAAGACCTGCGCCCCCAATTCGGCAGCGCGGTCGATCAATATGTCCGACACGTCCAGATCGGCATTCAGAACCGCGACCCCGCCCGGTTCCAGCCCCAAAAGGATTTCGGATTTCTCGCGGGCAATGCCGTCGATCACGCCAAAGGCCTCAAGATGCGCGGCCACGACCGTGGTGACAATCGCCACATGCGGGCGCGCCAGCCGGGTCAGCGGCGCGATCTCGCCGGGATGGTTCATCCCGATCTCGATCACCGCGAAATCGCTATCAGCGGGCATCCGCGCAAGGGTCAGCGGCACGCCCCAGTGGTTGTTATAGCTGGCCTCGGCGGCATGGGTGCGGCCCTGACGGTCCAACACCGCACGCAGCATTTCCTTGGTCGAGGTCTTCCCGGCCGAGCCGGTCACCGCGATCACCTTGGCCCCACTGCGGGCGCGGGCGGCGGCGCCAAGGGCCGCAAGCGCGGGCAGCACGTCATCGACAATCAGCAGCGGCGCATCGGGCGCGACACCGACGGGCACATGGCTGACCAGCGCCGCCGCCGCGCCATTCGCCAATGCCTGCGCCACGAAATCATGACCGTCGCGCACATCCGTCCGCGCGACGAACAAATCGCCCGGTTGCAATGTGCGGGTGTCGATCGACACGCCCTGCGCCTGCCAGTCGGTCGTAGCCCGGCCACCGGTTGCGGCGGCGGCATCGGTTGCGGTCCAAAGCGCGCTCATACCAGTTTCCCGTCCAGAGCGGCGACGGCGATGCTGGCCTGTTCCACATCATTGAACGGGAATACATCATCACCGACGATCTGGCCGGTCTCGTGCCCCTTGCCCGCGAT
>NZ_JBFHDW010000113.1:0-8036 GCF_041584535.1 Actibacterium sp.
GCTCGCGCGGGTGCAGGGGCGCCAGTAGCTTGAGCGTCTTGGTCAGGGTGCCACGGTCTTCGGCAATGTCGGCATAGGCGCGGCCAAGGAATGTTGCGCGGGCGTCCAGCGGGGCGGTGACCTCGATCCGGGGGGCGGTTTTCATCGCCTCCCACAGCGCGGGCGGCAGGTTGATCTTGCCGATCTTGCTGGATTCGCCTTCGACCAGAACCGGCTGGTTCGGGTCCAGCGCCGCAGCGGCCATCGCCAGCCGGGTCTCGAAGCCCTTTTGCGCCGGTTGCCCGCCCGGCATCGCCCCGAACAGGCTGCCGCGATGGTTGGCCAGCCCTTCAAGGTCGATGACCTGAACCCCCTCGGCGGCGATGCGCGGCAACAGTGCGGTCTTGGCGGTGCCGGTATTGCCCTCAAGCACCACGACGGGCGAGGGCCACGTCGCGTCATACAGCGCAGACTGCACCAGACGGCGAAAGCTGCGATAGCCGCCATCAATGGTTTCGGCCTGCCAGCCGATCTGCCGCAGGATCAGGGCGAACGACCCCGAGCGCTGACCGCCACGCCAGCAATAGACCAGCGGGCGATAGCTTTTCGGCCGGTCGGCCAGCGTGGTCTCAAGATGATGCGCGGCATTCCGCGCCACCAGCGCCGCGCCGATCTTGCGGGCCTCGAACGGGTTGACCTGCGTGTAGATCGTGCCGACGCGGGCGCGTTCTTCGTTGGTCAGGGCCGGCAGGTTGATCGCGCCGGGGATGTGATCTTCGGCGAATTCCGCAGGGGACCGCACGTCGATCACCTCGGAAAAGGGCAGGCTGCGCAGGGCGGCGATATGTGACAGGGTAAAGGGCATGTCCCCAGATATGCCGGATTTCCCGCCGCGCAAAGGGGTCTGTGCGCCAAGGCAGCGTGACAAATGGCGCTTGATTTGAGAAACAGCCGAACGCGGCGGAAAAAGGCACAGGCATGAGCGACAAGGCGTGGGAGTTCTGGATTGATCGTGGGGGGACCTTCACCGATGTGGTGGCGCGCGATCCCGAGGGGCGTCTGAGCACGGCGAAGCTGCTGTCGGAAAACCCCGAACGCTATCGCGACGCCGCCGTTCAGGGCATCCGCGAGGCGCTGGGCGTGGCTGATGGTGCTGCCTTGCCCGAGGGCGCAATTCGCGCGGTCAAGATGGGCACGACAGTGGCCACCAACGCCCTGCTTGAACGCAAGGGCGAGCCGGTGCTGCTGTTGATCACCCAAGGTTTCGCCGATCTGCTGCGCATCGGATACCAGACCCGCCCGCGCCTGTTTGACCTGCATATCCAGCGGCCCGATCTGTTGTATCAACAGGTGGCCGATCTGCCCGAGCGTCTGGATGCCGAGGGCCGGGTGCTGGAGCCTTTGGACGAGGCCGCCACCCGCGCCACCCTGCAATCGGGCTTTGACGCCGGGCTGCGGGCGGTGGCGATTGCCGGGTTGCATGCCTATCTGAACCCCGTTCACGAAATCCGTGCCGCCAAGATCGCGGCCGAGGTCGGGTTCACGCAAATCTCGGTCAGCCATCAGACCTCGCGCCTGATCAAGCTGGTGGGGCGCGGCGATACCACGGTGGTCGATGCCTATCTGTCGCCGATCCTGCGGCGCTATGTCGATCAGGTCGCGGGCGCGCTGGACATGGGGCGGGCCTGCGATGCGCTGTTGTTCATGCAATCGAACGGCGGCCTGACCGATGCGCAATTGTTTCAAGGCAAGGACGCGATCCTCAGCGGGCCTGCGGGTGGCATCGTCGGCATGGTGAAAACCGCCGAGGCCGCCGGGTTCGACCGGCTGATCGGGTTCGACATGGGCGGCACCTCGACCGACGTGTCGCACTATGCGGGCACTTATGAGCGCAGCTTTGAAACCGAAGTCGCTGGCGTGCGGATGCGCGCGCCGATGATGGATATTCATACGGTGGCGGCTGGCGGCGGCTCGATCTGCACCTTCCGCGATGGCCGCTATCAGGTCGGCCCCGAAAGCGCCGGTGCCAATCCCGGACCGGCCTGTTACCGACGCGGCGGGCCGCTGACGGTGACCGATTGCAACGTGATGCTGGGCAAGCTGACCCCGGCGCATTTCCCGAATGTGTTCGGCCCGGATGGCGATCAGCCGCTGGATGCCGAAGTGGTGCGCGCCAAGTTCACCGCGCTGGCCGATCAGATCGCTGCCGCCACTCGCCAGCCGGTGGAAAGCCCCGAATCCGTGGCCGAAGGGTTCTTGCGGATCGCCGTCGATAACATGGCCAACGCGATCAAGAAAATCAGCGTCCAGCGCGGTCATGATGTGACCCGCTACACGCTGCAATGCTTTGGCGGCGCGGGCGGGCAACATGCCTGTCTGGTGGCCGATGCGCTGGGCATGACGCGGGTGTTTCTGCATCCCTTCGCCGGGGTGCTCTCGGCCTTTGGCATGGGTCTGGCTGAAATCCGCGCCATGCAGGAACGGCAGGTCGATGCGCCCTTGGCGGACGATGTTGCGCCGGTGCTGGCGGCGTTGCGCGATGCGGCGGTGGCCGAGGTCGCCGGTCAGGGCGTCGCCGCGCCCGACATCCGCACCGAGACCCACGCGCATCTGCGCTATGATGGCTCGCACCAGACGCTTGAGGTGCCCTTTGGCGCACCCGGGCAAATGCAGGCCGATTTCGAGGCCGGGCATCAGGCGCGGTTCGGGTTTACCTCGCCCGAGCGGGCGCTGTTCATCGACATGCTGGCGGTCGAGGCCATCGGCCATGCCAGCGATCTGCCGCGCCTAGCGGTCTCGTCCGGGGCTGCGGCGCCGATCGACCATGTGCCCGCGCATCTTGAGGGCCGGACGCAGGCCGTGCCGCTTTATGCCCGCGACGATCTGGGCGCGCGCACCCGCATCACCGGCCCCGCCATCATTACCGAGCCCACCGGCACCAATATGGTCGAACCCGGTTGGGCCGCGCGCGTCGATGATCTGGGCAACCTGATCCTTGAACGCGTCGCCGAAAAATCCCGCCCCCGTGCCGCCGGAACCAAGGCTGACCCGGTGCTGCTGGAGGTCTTTAACAACCTCTTTATGTCGATTGCCGACCAGATGGGCGCGACGCTGGCGAATACGTCTTGGTCGGTGAATATCAAGGAACGGCTGGATTTCTCTTGCGCAATTTTTGACGCGAACGGTGATCTGGTGGCGAACGCGCCGCATGTGCCGGTGCATCTGGGATCCATGTCGGACAGCATCAAAACGGTGATGCGCGACAACCCGGATGTGCGGCCGGGCGACGCGTTCATGCTGAACTCGCCCTATAACGGCGGCACGCATCTGCCCGATGTCACGGTGGTGACGCCGGTGTTTCTGGGCGATGCGGTGCTGTTCTGGCTGGGCTCGCGCGGGCATCACGCCGATATCGGCGGGCGCACGCCGGGATCAGGGCCGCCCGATAGCACCCATATCAGCGACGAAGGCGTTCTGATCGACAACCTGCGGCTGGTGGCCGGGGGCGTGTTTCAGGAAGATCTGGTGCGGCAAGTGCTGGGCAGCGGGCGCTATCCCTGCCGCAACATTCCGCAGAACCTTGCCGACCTGAAGGCGCAGGTTGCCGCCAATGAGACCGGGCGGCGCGAGTTGCTGAAGGTGGTCCAGACCTACGGTCAGGATATCGTCACCGCCTATATGGGCCATGTGCAGGACAATGCCGAAGAAAGCGTCCGCCGGGTGATCGACCGCCTGTCCGATGGCGATTTCACCTATCCGATGGATCACGGCGCCGAAATCAGGGTGGCGGTGCGGGTGGACCGCGCGGCGCGGTCGGCGGTGATTGATTTCACCGGCACCAGCGCCCAGCACGCAGGCAATTACAACGCGCCGTTCTCGATCTGCCGGGCGGTGGTGCTGTATGTGTTCCGCACCTTGGTCGGCGCCGATATCCCGCTGAACGAGGGCTGCCTGAAGCCGCTGCACATCATCGCGCCCGCAGGCACGATGTTGAACCCGGCCTATCCGGCGGCGGTGATCGCTGGCAATACCGAGGTTTCTCAGGCCACCTGCAACGCGCTGTATGGCGCGCTGGGGGTGATCGCGGGCAGTCAGGGCACGATGAACAATTTCATCTGGGGCAATGATGCCTTCCAGAATTACGAGACCATTGCCGGCGGCACCGGGGCCGGGCCGGGCTTTGATGGCTGTGACGCGGTGCAAAGCCATATGACCAACACCCGCATGACCGATCCCGAAGTGCTGGAGAAACGTTTTCCGGTGCGGTTGGAGGACTTCTCGATCCGGCACGGCTCGGGCGGGGCGGGGCGCTGGCATGGCGGCAACGGGGTGATCCGGCGGCTGCGCTTTCTGGAACCGGTGACGGTGACGACGCTGAGCTCGCACCGGATCGTGCCGCCGTTTGGTGTCGATGGCGGTGCGCCGGGCAAGGTTGGCCGCAACAGCGCCCTCTTGCCCGATGGCACGCAGATCGTGCTGAACGGCAATGACGAGATCGACCTGCCCGCCGGTGGCCTGTTCGAAATGCGCACGCCCGGTGGTGGCGGGTGGGGCACGCCCGAGACATGAAAAAGCCCCCGCACGGGTGGCGGGGGCTTTTCGGTTTCATTGGGTGCGGGGCTTAGCCCTTGCCGTTGCCGGCCAATCCGCCCGAGACTTCTTCGGTCGCCTCGGCGGCCAGTTCCTCGGGCAGGATCAGGTTCAGGAACACCGCGATCGCCGCTGCGGGCAGCAGGCCCGAGGTCAGCAGGATCTGCGCGGTCTTGCCAACATGTTGCAGGGCGCTGGGTTCAAGCTGCAGGCCCAGACCGATCGACAAGGAAATCGCGAAGATCACCATGTTGCGGCGGTTCCAGGTCACGTCCGACAACATGCTGACGCCAGATGCCGCCACCATGCCGAACATGACGATCACGCCGCCGCCCAGCACGTTGATCGGCACGGTGTTGATGATGGCACCGATCTTGGGAACGAACCCGGCGACGATCAGGAAGATCGCGCCGATGGTCACGACGTGGCGGCTCATCACGCCGGTGATGGCGATCAGGCCGACGTTCTGGCTGAACGAGGTGTTCGGCAAGCCGCCAAAGATCCCGGCCACGGCGGTGCCCAGACCGTCGGCAAAGGTCGCGCCCGAGATTTCCTTGTCGGTGGCCTCGCGCCCGGCGCCGCCCTTGGTGATCCCGCTGGTGTCGCCCACGGTCTCGATCGCGGAAACGATCGCCATGAAACACATGCCAAGCACGATGGCGGTGTTGAATTCGAACCCGTATTTGAACGGGCTGGGCAAGGCAAAGGCAGCGGCGCGGCCGATATTGCCGAAATTCACCTGACCCATGAAATAGGCGACGACATAGCCGACGATGATACCGATCAGCACGGCGGCAACGGCGGTAAAGCCACGGGTAAAGAATTTGACGCCCAGCGTGACAAAGATCACCACCAGCGCCGGCAACCATTTTGCCAGCGAGCCGAATTCAGGCTTGCCCATCAGCGGCACGCCTCCGGCGGCGTATTGAATGCCGACCTTGACCAGCGCCAGACCGATCATCAGCACGATCAGCCCGGTCACCAGCGGCGGCAGGGCAAAGCGGATCTTGCCGATCACGGTGCCAAGGCAGAAATGAAACAGCCCGCCGATCACCACGCCCGTCATCAACCCGCCCAGACCGGCAGTGCCCAGACCGGCCACGGCCGGGATCATCACCGGGATAAAGGCAAAGCTGGTGCCTTGCACGATTGGCAAACGCGCGCCCACCGGGCCAAAGCCGATGGTCTGGAACAAGGTGGCAATGCCTGCGAACAGCATCGACATCTGGATCATGTAATTCATATCAGGAAAGCCAAGCGCCCCCTGATCCGAGCCGAACCCGATCCCCGCCGCGCCGCAGACGATGATCGCCGGGGTCACGTTGGATACGAACATGGCCAGGACGTGCTGGATGCCCAGCGGCACGGCCTTGGCCAGTGGTGGCGTATAATTCGGGTCGCGCAGCTGTTCTGCGGTGCCCAGTGAAGTGTCAGTCATTGTTTCGCTCCTGTCGGTTGGGTTCCGTCCTGTCGCCGCTTGTCGCCGGGGCGTTCAGTCCTATGAGTTTCGCACCACATAGGGTGCTTCAAACCAGAACTCCTCCAGATTCCGGGACGTGCCGATCCTGTCGATTACGGCGAACAGGCCGGGGTCTTCCAACGGGGTGAGAACACCGTGCCATGTGCCACGGTGAAAGCTGATGCCCTGATGCGGGCGGGTGAGAAACGCCAGCGGTGTGCCGGGTTTGCCGCCCTGATCGGGGGCGACGATGACCAGAAACGGGTGCTCGGTCATCGGGATGAAGGTCTGGCTGCCCTCGGGGTGGCGCTCGACCATCTCAAGGGTCAGCGGCAGCATCCGGCGCTGGGCCAGAAACAGGCTGACGCCAGCGCGGCCATCCGGGCCGAAGTCCAGCGTGGCGCGGTCGTGATACCGTTCGCACAGGCCCTGATTGATGATCTTGTCGGCATCGCCCTCGGTATCCAGCACCTCGCCGTAGGGGGCGAAGGCGGATTTGCTGATCGGAGAGACGCGGACGATTTCAGTCATGCAGGATGCCCGAACAGCCGCAGACGGCTGACACCGCCATCGGGATGGATGTTAAAGCGCACATGCGTCACCGGCCCCAGATCGGCCAGTGCATCGGTATATTCATGGATCGAATCGGCGCTGAGATGGGTCTCGGGCAGCAGGGTCTTCCAGAACATCGAGTCGGTGATCAGCGCATCGGTCAGGCCATCGCCGAATTTCTGCAAATCGGCCGCTTGCAGCGAACAGCGGTCGGGGAAGTTGCCTTTGAAATGGGCAGTGTCCACCACGACCCGGTCGATCATGCCGCGCGCCCCCAGCGCAAGGATCATCCAGTCATAGCCGGGCTCGCGGCGGCGCCGGGTTTCCCAGCCGTCGCCCATGTTCACCCCACGCCCCGGCGCCAGCAGGCGGTGATAACTGCCGTAATGCGCATCCGAGAACGCCAGAATCCGGCCACCATTCAGCGCCGCCACCAGATCTATCTCCTGACCGTCGCCGATCGGGTCCAGTTCCGGCACCCCGAACGCCCGCAGCCGCGCCACGCCGCCATCGGGATAGATATGCAGCCGCAGATGGGTCCAGCTTTCAAAGCTGTCGCATTTGAAGAAATGATGCGCGCTGGCGCTGAGCGGCTTGTTGGGAAGGATCGTCACCCAGGAGGCGTTCTCAAGGTCGTCGCTTTTCGACGAGCAGGCCTCGATCTTGCAGGCCGGGGCATAGTTGCCGGTGAAATGCGCGGTATCGACGTCAAAGCCCAGAATCCGCCCCGGAGCCGCCAGTTTGATCGTGGCATAGTCATGCCCGCCATCGCGGCGTCGCTGGGTTTCCCAGCCGTCCATCCATTTGCCGTGATCGTCGAACTTGCCTTCGATGAACACCGGATCGCTGTCGTCCAGCATCCGTTCCAGCGGGGCGAAGAATTCATTGGTCGCAGCCAGCGCCTTGGCCCCAAGCCCGGCCGAGGCCAGATTGACGCCTGTGCGGGCAAACAGGGGAACATCAGGGTTCAGAGACTCGATCGAGGGCATTTTGGGTTCTTCTTATTGAGGTGGCAAAAGATCGTTTAGCCGGTGACGGGCAATCCGCTCGACCTGCGCGCAGGCGGCGGCGAATTCGGTGTCGCGGTCGTTGTCGATGCGGGCCGTGAAGGCGGCCAGAATGCTGGCCTTGTCGTGGTCGCGCACCGCGATGATGAAGGGAAAGCCGAATTTGGCGGTATAGGCGTCGTTCAGGCGGGTGAACTCGGCCCGTTCGGCATCGGTCAGCGCATCCAGCCCGGCCCCGGCCTGTTCGGCGGTGCTTTCAGCGGTCAGGCGCTTGGCCGCAGCCAGTTTCCCGGCCAGATCGGGGTGGGCGGTCAGCACGCCAAGACGCTGGGCGTCGCTGGCGCTGCGGAACATGCGGGCAAGGGCCGAATGCAGGCCGACAGCCGTGTCATGCGCCGGGCCAAGGTCCAGATCAAAGGCGCGCTCGGCGATCCACGGCGAATGTTCGA
>NZ_JBFHDW010000114.1:0-8019 GCF_041584535.1 Actibacterium sp.
TAGTCCCGCTAAACAACCTCAGAAGCATCGCTCCGTCCGCCGTCCCGCGTCCCAACCGCGCCATCAGCGCCGCCGGTGAAGGGGGTTCTAAGGATAACTCGCACAGCCCGCAAGCGCTTTTTTCAAAATTAACACGGAAAAAATGAAATTCCGTATTTCTTGTTATTTTACTGTTACTTACGACGAATAGAATCTGAAATTCTTGTGTTGGCGCCGCTTTCGCCGCTTTGGAATCGGTGTTTTCCGGGCCGAGTCACGGCGATTGAATGACTCGGTTGGTGCAGATGCAGCAAAGCGTGCTGTTCAGGCGGGCTGACGGCGTCGCGCGGGCTGGAATCGCAGCCCCAAAAGCAGCAGGATCACCGCGAGGTAGACCAGCGGCTGGGTTTGCCATCCTTTGACCAGCATCACGTAATGCACGCCCCCCAGAACCACGATGGCATAGGTCAGGCGGTGCAATTTGCGCCAATTGGCCCGCAACCGCCGGATCGACCAGTTGTTCGAGGTCAGCGCCAGCGGCAGCATCAGCACGAAACCCGCCATGCCGATGGTGATATAGGGGCGCTTTACGATATCGGCCCAGACCCGGCCCCAGCTTTGCACATCCAGAAACGCCCATGTCGCCAGATGCAGCGCCACATAGGCAAAGGCCAGCAAGCCCAGCGCCCGGCGAAAGCGGATCAGGCTGATGCCGGTGAACCGGCGCAGCGGCGTCACCGCCAACACCACGATCAGCAATTGCAGCGCGGTCTCGCCCAGCTTGTGTTCAAGCGCCTTGATCGGCTCGGGGCCAAGCCCGCCGGTCAGACCCAGCCACAGGAACCAGCCCGCAGGCACCATCCCCAGCACATACAGCGGCCAAGTCGGCCCCCGGCGCAGCAGGCCATTCACCCGATCGGACAGGCGGCTCATGTGGCGCAACAGCCTGCGCCGGCCTGAACCGGAGGACAGGGCGCGGTGCCATAGGAACAGAACACACAGCAATCGCCGGCCAGCGGCCTGAGAACGGTGTGACAGCCCGGACATTCATAGAAGAACACGCACGAGTCGGTCGGCATTTGCTCGGTCGTGCGTTTGCCGCACTGCGGGCAGGTCAGGATCGAGGTCAGCTCGGCCATCTCAGAACTGCTTTTTCAGGTCCATGCCCGCATACAGGTCCGCGACCTGATCGGCATAGCCGTTGAACATCAGCGTATCCTGCCGAGCGTTGAACAATCCGCCGCCGATCCGACGCTCGGTCGCTTGCGACCAGCGCGGGTGATCCACCTGCGGGTTCACATTGGCGTAAAAGCCGTATTCGCGCGACTGCTCCATATTCCATGTCGCGGGCGGCTGTTCAGCGGTCAACGAGATGCGCACGATGGATTTGATCGACTTGAACCCGTATTTCCACGGCACCACCAGCCGCAGCGGCGCGCCGCACTGGTTCGGCAGGTCTTCGCCATAAACACCATTCGCCAGAATCGTCAGCGGATGCATCGCCTCGTCCAGCCGCAGCCCCTCGCGATAGGGCCAGTCCAGAACCCGGCGACGCTGGCCGGGCATCTCGTCAGGGCGGAACAGGGTTTCAAAGGCGACATATTTCGCCCCCGGTTGCACCCCGACCCGGTTCAGCAGGTGCGACAATTCGAACCCGACCCATGGCACCACCAACGACCATGCCTCGACACAACGCAGACGATAGATGCGTTCTTCCAGCGGCGCACCGGTCAGGATGTCGCCCAGATCGTAATTGCCGGGCCGGTCCACCAGACCGTCGATCTTGACCGCCCAGGGGTCGGTGGTCAGCAGATGCGCATTCTTCGCCGGGTCGCCCTTGTCGAAACCGAACTCGTAAAAGTTATTGTATTGGGTGATGTCATCGCGCGAATTCGGCTTTTCCATCGTCGAATAGACGCTGGGCTTCGCGTTCAGCCCCGCAAGCGCCGGGCTGGCGATCAGCCCTGCCGCAGCCGAGGCCATAAACTGCCGCCGATTCAAAAAATCCGCCTTGGGCGTGACATCCGACCAACCAAGATCGGGGCGAAAGCGATGCGACATGGAACCCTCCGTGAAATCCTTGCCCCAGACCTAGCGCAGATCGCCCTTACAGCCAAAACACCGTCGATCACGATTCCGTCGTCAGCGGGTCCGAGCGCGGATAGATTTCGTTCATCGGTTTCGACGATCCGTCCGGCTGCACGATCCGCACATGCCGGCGCCGCATCAGCCGAGGCTCGGCCACGCCGACCGAATGGGCGATGGTCTCGACCTCGTTGATGACCGAACGGGCATAGGCCGCGACACGCTTGTATTTGCGCTCGACCACCAAACCCTTTTGCAGGCGCGCGTCATGGGTGGTGATCCCGGTCGGACAGGTGTTGCGATTGCACTTCAGCGCCTGAATACAGCCCAGCGCGAACATGAATCCCCGCGCCGAGGTCACGAAATCCGCCCCGGCAGCAATCGCCCAGGCCACATCGCCGGGATTGACCAGCTTGCCGCTAGCGATCAGCCGGATGCGATCATGCAGCCCGCAGGCATCGCGCAGGTTGCTGACCATCAGCATCGCTTCGCGGATCGGCATCCCGACCAGATCCATCAGCGGCATCGGCGCGGCGCCGGTGCCGCCCTCGCCGCCATCAATGGTGATAAAGTCAGGCGCGGATTCGACGCCACGGGCGCGGATGGCGTGGAACAGGTCCAGAAACGGCTCGGGCGCGCCGACCACGGTCTTGAAGCCGACGGGCTTGCCGGTCACCTCGCGGATA
The DNA here is from genome assembly GCF_041584535.1 of Actibacterium sp. Taxonomy (GTDB): domain Bacteria; phylum Pseudomonadota; class Alphaproteobacteria; order Rhodobacterales; family Rhodobacteraceae; genus Actibacterium_D. Next base: position 2,751 of record NZ_JBFHDW010000114.1, read on the forward strand.
TGGCCGATCAGATCCAACAGATCCTCCCAATCGTCCACCTCTTTATGGCGGTTGGGCGAATGGCTGGCCTGCCCGATCGGGATGCCACGGATTTCAGCGATCTCGGCATTGACCTTGGCACCGGGCAGAATGCCGCCCTTGCCGGGTTTGGCCCCCTGCGCCAGCTTCAGTTCGAACATCTTGACCTGCGGGTTGGCGGCCGCCGCCCTTAGCTTGTCATCCGACAGGTTGCCGTGTTCATCGCGCACCCCGTATTTGGCGGTGCCGATCTGGTAAACGATGTCGCACTTGCCCTTCATATGATAGGGCGACAACGCGCCCTCGCCGGTGTTCAGCCAGATCCCGGCCTCGGCCGCGCCAAGGCTCAGCGCCTCGACCGCCGGACGCGAGATCGCACCAAAGCTCATGCCCGAGATGTTAAAGATCGACGGCGCCAGATAGGGCTGGCGCGCATAGGGGCCGATCAGCATCGGCTCGGTCGCGGCGAACTGATTGTCCAGCGGCGGAAAGGCGGCATTCACGAAAATCGGCGTCGCCGGAATGTTCAGGTTGCGGGTCGAGCCAAAGGCGATGGTGTTGCCCTTGCCCTCGGACGCCCGGTTCACCCATTCCCGCTGCGCCCGGTTGAACGGCATCTCTTCGCGGTCCATCGCAAAGAAATACTGCCGGAAAAATTCACCCAGCGCGGTGAACAAATGCCGGAACCGCCCGATCACCGGATAATTCCGCCGAATGGCATCGCTGGTCTGAACCCGGTCGATGATGAACATCAGCACGACGACCAGCGCCAGCAGCCCCAGCGCCAACACGAATCCAAGCGCCAGCCATTCCAACGCGCGTCCTGCCCAATCCATTCCCGTTCTCCTGACCGAATTTGTCCTGCATCATGGCGCTGTCAAAGCACCGTGCCCAGACTGTAATTTCAGGCTACACTATAATGACCTGTAGCAGTTCAGGGAGGACGCTATGAAAAACCCACTCGCCGCGCTGGCCGTAATCGCTACGCTGGCCTCGCCTGCCTTGGCGCAGGATGCGGTCACCTATTCGACCAAAGACAGCTTCGACGATGTCACCTTTGCGCTTGAATCAGCGATTTTGGCGCAGGGGCTGGTGATCGACAGTATCAGCCATACCGGCGACATGCTGGAGCGCACCAAAAAGGATGTCGGCTCGGACGTGACCATCTTTACCCATGCCGACGTGTACAGCTTTTGCTCGGCCAACCTGTCGCGCAAGGTGATGGAGGCAGATTATATGAACATCATATTCTGCCCCTATGACATATTCGTCTTTGCCCGCCCCGACAGCGATGAAACCGTCGTCGGCTTCCGCGCCTATCCCGAAGGCCCGATGCAAGATGTGCAGGCGTTGCTCGACACCATCGCCCGCGAGGCCGCAGGCGTCGAATAACCGGCGCGCGCGTTCACATCCGCGCACTAAACCGTGACTGGAAATCCGTTACCGGCCCGGCTTAGTGCGGGGCCGGTGCGGATCAAGCTGATTATTGACGAAACCCCTGTCATCCAATCCCACAGGCCCGCCGTAACCCGAACGATGCCACTGACCGGCATTTCACCAGTTTGGGAGACGAACAATGATCCGCAGAACTTTTCTTGGCCTGACCGCAGCAACCCTGATGACCGCCTCCGCCCCGGCCTTTGCCGGCGGTCACGCGATGGACATCGTGGACACGGCCGTCGGCGCCGGCAGCTTCACCACCCTCGTCGCCGCCGTTCAGGCCGCCGGTCTGGTGGACACGCTGAAGGGCGAAGGCCCGTTCACCGTCTTCGCCCCCACCGATGACGCCTTTGCCGCCCTGCCCGAAGGCACGGTCGACATGCTGCTGAAACCCGAAAACAAGGACATGCTGGTTTCGGTGCTGACCTATCACGTCGTGCCGGGCAAAGTGATGTCGGGCGATCTGAGCCACAACATGATGGCCGCCACCGTTCAGGGCTCTGAGATCACCGTGATGACCGAAGGCAAGGTCATGGTCGATAACGCCCATGTCGTGACCGCCGATATCGGCGCCAGCAACGGCGTGATCCATGTCATCGACGCCGTGCTGATGCCGCCGTCGATGAAATAACCGATTGCGCCGCGCCCAAGGGCGCGTCGCGATGCCTCCGGCGGGAGTATTTGATCCAAGAAAAATGGCCCTTCTTCTTCGGAAAAATATCCCCGCCGGAGGCCAAAAGTAAAAAGGGGGCCGCGTGGCCCCCTTTTCTTAATGCACGACCGCGTCTTGCGGCGGTTCCTGCTGGGAGGTGCCCACCCGGTTGCCGATCAGCAGACCTTCGGCCCCAGCGCTGATCGGGATGGTGTCGCCATCGTGGACCTGACCGCTGAGGATCAGTTCCGCCAGCCGGTCTTGCAGGCTGCGCTGAATCACCCGTTTCAGTGGCCGCGCGCCGAACACCGGGTCATAGCCTTCGTCCGCCAGCCATTTCTTGGCCTCGGTATCCAGCTCCAGCGTGATCTTGCGGCCCGCCAGACGTTTGGCCAGACGGCGCAGTTGGATTTCAACGATGCCATCCATATCGGTGCGGCTGAGCCGGTCGAAGATGATCGTTTCGTCCAGACGGTTCAGGAATTCCGGCCGGAAATGTGCCCGCACCGCATCCATCACGTCCCGCTTGGCCTGAGCGGCATCGGCCCCGTCGGGCATTTGGCTAAGCGCCTGAGACCCAAGGTTCGAGGTCAGCACGATCAGCGTTTGCTTGAAGTCCACCGTCCGACCCTGACCATCGGTCAGAACGCCGTCATCCAGCACCTGCAGCAGCACGTTGAACACGTCCGGGTGGGCCTTTTCGACCTCGTCGAACAGCACAACCTGATACGGGCGGCGACGCACGGCCTCGGTCAGGACACCGCCTTCGTCATAGCCGACATAGCCCGGAGGCGCACCGATCAGGCGGGACACGGCGTGTTTCTCCATGAATTCCGACATATCGATGCGGACCATCGCATTGTCGTCATCAAACAGATATTCAGCCACCGCCTTGGTCAGCTCGGTTTTCCCGACGCCGGTCGGCCCGAGGAACAGGAAGCTGCCCAGCGGCCGGTTTTCGTCGTTCAGACCGGCCCGCGCCCGGCGCACGGCATTGGCCACGGCGGTGACGGCCGCCCGCTGACCGATCACGCGCTTGCCCAGCTCCTCTTCCATCTTCAGCAGCTTTTCCCGCTCGCCTTCCAGCATCTTGCTGGTCGGGATGCCGGTCCAGCGCTCGACGACCTGTGCGATCTGTTCGGGGCGCACGGCCTCTTCGACCATCATGTCGTCCTGTGCCTCGGCTTCGGCCAGTTGCTTTTCAAGCTGCGGGATGACGCCATAGGACAGCTCACCCGCGCGGGCCAGATTGCCTTCGCGCTTGGCGTGGTCCAGTTCGGCCCGCGCTTTATCCAGCTGCTCTTTCAGCTCGCGCGCGCTGTCCAGCTTGTCGCGTTCGGCCTGCCATTTGGCAGTCATTTCGCTAGAGCGTTCCTGAAGATCGGACAGTTCCTTGACCAGCTTTTCCAGCCGGTCCTTGCTGGCTGTGTCATCTTCTTTCTTCAGCGCCTCGGCCTCGATCTGCAATTGCAGGATCTGGCGGTCAAGCTGGTCCAGCTCTTCGGGTTTGCTGTCGACTTCCATGCGCAGACGGCTGGCGGCTTCGTCCATCAGGTCGATGGCCTTGTCCGGCAGGAAGCGGTCGGTGATATAGCGGTGGCTCAGCGTCGCGGCGGCGACAAGGGCGCTGTCCGAGATCCGCACCCCGTGGTGCAGCTCGTATTTCTCCTTGATGCCGCGCAGGATGCTGATCGTGTCCTCGACCGTCGGTTCATCCACCAGCACCGGCTGGAACCGGCGGGCCAGGGCCGCGTCTTTTTCGACGTGCTTGCGATATTCATCCAGCGTGGTCGCGCCGATACAATGCAGTTCACCGCGCGCAAGCGCCGGTTTGATCAGGTTGGCGGCGTCCATCGCGCCATCGGCCTTACCGGCGCCGACCAGCGTGTGCATCTCGTCGATGAACAGGATGATTTCACCAGCGGCGGCCTCGATTTCCTTGAGGATCGCTTTCAGGCGTTCTTCGAATTCACCCCGATATTTTGCGCCCGCGATCAGCGCGCCCATATCCAGCGCCATAAGACGCTTGTTCTTCAGGCTTTCCGGCACGTCGCCATTGACGATGCGCAAAGCAAGGCCCTCGGCGATCGCGGTTTTACCGACGCCCGGCTCGCCGATCAGAACCGGGTTGTTCTTGGTGCGGCGCGACAGAACCTGCATGGCGCGGCGGATTTCCTCGTCGCGGCCGATGATCGGGTCGATCTTGCCTTGTTCGGCGGCCTCGGTCAGGTCGCGGGCATATTTCTTCAGGGCATCATAGCCCTCTTCGGCGCTGGCCGTGTCGGCGGTGCGGCCTTTGCGAATGTCATTGATCGCAGCGTTCAGGTTCTGCGCGGTCACAGCGCCTGCATCCAGCGCGTCCTTGGCGCCGGATTTCACGATCGCCAGCGCGGTCAGGATGCGCTCGACCGGAACGAAACTGTCGCCGGCTTTCTTGGCAAGCTTTTCCGCCTCGTCCAGCACCTTGCCGGTGGCGGAATCAAGATAGACCTGCCCGGCATCGCCCGTGACCTTGGGCATTTTCGACAAAGCGATTTCCAACGCCTCGACCACGCGCTCGGGCGCGCCGCCAGCGCGACGGATCAGGTTGCTTGCCAGCCCCTGTTCGTCGTCCATCACTGCTTTCAGAAGGTGTTCGGGCGCAAGCCGCTGATGGCTTTCCCGCATGGCAATCGTCTGGGCGGCCTGAATGAAACCGCGCGACCGCTCCGTGAACTTCTCAAGGTTCATCGGTCATTCTCCTCTTGTTAAGCCCCCGCTTTTCCGAACGCCTGCCAAGCAGCGCGCCCCTGCGGGTCTTCCTGATTTCAGGTGGCAATCGGCGGTGGAAATTTCAAGCGCTCGTGATCGCAAAATGCACATTTTCCGTCCCGTTGCTTGCCCCGTATCGGTGCCGCCGGTATGAGGTTGCGAACGTCCAGACAGGAGCCACACCATGACCAACCCCCAAGACCGCCTGATCGTCGCCCTTGACGTGCCGAACGCGCATCGAGGGCTGGAACTGGCCGGGAAAATCGGTGACGCGGTGTCGTTCTACAAGATCGGGCTGGGCATGCTGACCGGAGGCGGGCTGGCCCTGGCGCGCGAGCTGAAGGACGAATACGGCAAGCGCATCTTTCTGGACATGAAATTGTTCGACATCGGCGCAACCGTGGAAAA
>NZ_JBFHDW010000115.1:0-7967 GCF_041584535.1 Actibacterium sp.
CCTGTATCGCGCCGCGCGGGAATTGTTCGATGCGGTTGGCGACCAAGGCCCCTACCGCCTGATCGGGGTTGGCCTGTCCGATTTGATGCCGGCCAAAGACGCGGACCGCACGCACGACCTTCTGGACCCGCAAGCCGCCCAACGCGCCCAGGCCGAGCGCGCCACCGATCAGATTCGCCAGAAATTCGGCAAGGACGCGATCAAAAAGGGCCGCGCCTTGCGCTGATCGGCGCGGGTTATTCGGCCGCCAGCTTTTGCTGACTCCGGCCAAGGTCGGCAATTTCGGCGATCACCCGCTGCATCAGGCTGCAAAACGCGTCGAAATTGCCATTCGGGCGGATCAATTGCTCGTTCATGTAAAGCGAGCGGTCGATTTCGATCTGCACCGCGTGCTGGTGCCGCGACGGGCGGCCGTAATGCTGGGTGATATAGCCGCCGGCAAACGGCGAATTGCGCACCACATGCAGGCCGGCATTCTGGAACGCCGCCTCGATATGATCGACGATGTGCTGACTGGCCGAGGCGCCAAAACGGTCGCCCAGAACCACTTGCGGGCGAGCCTTGCCCCGGCGGGTCAGGTTATCCAGCGCCTCGTGCGGCATCGAGTGGCAATCAATCAGAATCGCATGACCGAACCGGGCATGGGCATCATGCAACAGCGTCGTCAGCCGGTCGTGATACGGCCACCAATAATGGTTGATTCGGGTCTGAGCCTCGGCAATCGGCATTTTCCCGGACCGAATGGCGCGGCCATTGGCGACGACCCGTGGAATCACCCCCAAACCAGAGCTGACCCGGGGATTCGGAGAGATTTTCCCCAGACCTTCGATCACCGCCGGGTCCAGTTCGTCGCTGGCCCGGTTCAGATCGACAAAGGCGCGCGGGGCCAGCGCCACAAGCAACGGCGCGCCCGCATCGGGGGCGGTTTGATACAACAGATCGACAAACGCATCCTCGGAGGTGCGCACCTGTCGTTCGTTCAGCATGGATTGCTGCAGGAACGCCCCCGGATAGTTGCGCCCGCTGTGCGGAGAGGAAAAGACAACGCTGGTTGTCAGTTCCCGTGGCATGGTCAGCCGATAGGGCGCGTCGGTCATGGGGGCTCCTGTCATTGCAGGAAAACTATAGCGGGAAATATTCTCTTGCCAAAAGCTCTTGAACCCCAAACCGACTCTTATTATAGACCAGCGAACCGACGCGGTCCCTCCGCGTTCTTTTTCTTTGGAACAGAGGGGCCAGACGGTATCGGGCGGTTAGCTCAGCGGTAGAGCACTACGTTGACATCGTAGTGGCCACTGGTTCGATCCCAGTACCGCCCACCATGAATTCACTGCCATGTCAGGCAGAACTTTAACCCAGGCGCCTGCCGCGCCGCGAATGAGGAGAAGACCCATGAAGGTCCGTAACTCGCTCCGCTCGCTCAAGCAGCGTCACCGCGACTGCCGCGTCGTGCGCCGCAAAGGCCGTGTCTACGTCATCAACAAGACGCAGCCCCGGTTCAAAGCCCGTCAGGGCTGAGCGATCTGATTGATCTGCAAAAGGCCGCTTCGGGAAACCGAGGCGGCCTTTTTCATGCCCGACGCCCGAAAGGCGCCGCTAGTCCCAGACCACGTCCCCCAGAAAAATATAGCCCGCGCCATAGATCGTCTTGATCAAACGCGGATTGCGCGGGTCTTCGCCCAGCTTGGTGCGCAGGCGCGAAATCCGCACATCCATTGCCCGGTCAAAGCTTTCGCCAGCCGCACCGCCCAGCGTTTCCTGCATCTGGGTGCGGGAAATCAGCCGTTTAGGGCTTTCCAGAAACAGCCGCAGAACCTCGCCCTCGGCATGGCTAAAGGGCACTTCGACCCCGTCGGGCGACATCAGAAGGTAGCGGTCGAAATAGGCGGTCCAGCCTTCGAACCGGGCCGACTTCACCGCACCGCCGCTGTCACGCGCCTTGCGCAGGCGGGCGCGCACGCGGGCGACGACCTCGGCCGGGTCGAACGGCTTGATGATATAGTCATCCGCCCCCAGTTCCAGCCCGGTCACCCGGTCCTGAACCTGTGCCCGGCCGGAAATGATGATGATCGACGCCCCCGATTCCAGCGCCAGCCGATGCACCAGCGCCAGACCGTCGCGATCCGGCAGGCCCAGATCGACCAGACAGACATCTGGCGCAGTGCGCGGCAGCGCCGCCTCGAATTCGGTGGCGCGGGCAAAGCAGGCGGTGCGGAACCCGGCATCGCCCAGCGCCTCGGACAGCATTTGCCGGATCTGCGGCTCGTCATCGAGAATGGCAATCATCGGAGCAGTCATGCGGGTCTATCCTGCGTTAAAATTGCCTGTAGCGTGTCGCGGTCGAACGGTTTCGCCAGGATCGGATAGCGGGCCGCTGCGGCGGCGATCCGCGAATCCTTGGCCGGAAGCGAGCTCATCAGGAACAGCGCCGCTTGCGTGCCGCGGGCCTGCAACTGATCCAGAAACTCGGCCCCGGTGCGGTCGCCGCCCAGAATCATGTCTGACAATACCACATCCACGCCCGGCAGTTCGGCCAAGACCTGCGCCTCGTCGATCGAGGCCGCCTCGATGACCGCATGGCCGCATTGAGTCAGCATCTCGCGCACCGATTCGCGAATTTCGGCCGAATCTTCGACCAGCAGCACCAGATGCGGGCCGGGTCCGGTGCTGGGGCGGCGCAGCGGCAGGCGCACCGACACTTGCGCGCCGCCTTCAGGGCGGTTCGACAGGGAACAGCGCCCGCCCGCCAGCTTGGTCAAATCATAGACCACCGACAGCCCAAGCCCCGATCCCTCGCCGCCCTTGGTGGTGAAAAACGGGTCCAGCGCGTGCTCAAGCGCCTTTTCGGTAAAGCCGGGGCCGGTGTCGCGGACGATGAATTCGATCCATGTATCGCCATGCGCCTTGGCCTGAAGGCTGATCTTGCCCGGACCGCTGCCAATAGCGTCGCGGGCGTTCAGCACCAGATTCAGCAGCGAATCCTGCACACCGCCCGCATCCAGCAGAACCGGCCCGTCGATCAGATCGGCCTGCACCTCAAGCAGCACACCATCGGGCAGCGACGGCGTGGCCATGGTGCGGATGTCGGACAGAAAGGCGGCAAGGTCGGTCGGTTCGGGCCGCATCTGTCGCTGCCCCGAGATCGACGCGATCCGGTCCAGCAAGGTGCCCCCGCGCCGCGCCGCGCCCTGCGTCGCCGCGATCAGGTCCGACATCGCCGGGTCCGAGGACAGTCGCCCAAGCCGGCTTTGCAGGCCCAGAATAATCGTCAGCAGGTTGGCAAAATCATGCGCCAGCCCGGAACTGAGCTGTGCCGCCAATTCGCGCTTGCGGGTCTGGGCCAGCGCGGCACGCGATTGCGCCTCTTCGGTGACGTCCATCGACAGGATATAAACACCGTTCACAGATCCATCCGCCGCCGCGTCCGGGGTAAAGGCCGCCCGGATGCGGCGACCGCTTTCTTCGTGGTTGAACTCGATGATATTGGCCTCACCCGCCAGCGCGCGCTGCATGTGCGGGTTGATCTTGGCACAGGCCTCGGGGCCAAGCGCCTGCAGGCTGTTCATGCCGACAATGTCGTTCGGGCGACCGGGGATCACCGAGCTAAGACGACGGTTTGAATAGGTATAGCGCCCGTCGATGCCGACATGGGCGATATGGGCGGGCATCATTTCGGTGACGGTGCGGGTGCGGGCCTCCATCTCGGTCAGCTGGCGCTTGGCCTCTTCCAGCGCGGCGTTGGTCGCGCCCAGTTCCCGGTTGGTCTGAGCCAACTTTTCCGCATGGGTCAGCACCTGATCGGACAGTTCTTCGGATCGGCCACGCAACAGCCGCTCCTGAGTCTTGATCGCGGTGATGTCGGTATAGACCGTCACCCAGCCGCCCTGCGGCAAGGGGCTGCCTTCGACCGAGATCGTATGGCCATTGGCGCGGTCGCGCTCCATGTAATGCGGGGCAAAGGCGCGGGCCTGTTCGGAACGTTCACGCACGAAATCGTCGATGTCGCTGACCGGCCCGTATTCGCCGCGTATCGCCAGATAGCGAATCGTGTCGTCAAACCGGGCGCCGGGCGTCACGAATTCAACCGGCAGATCGAACATCTCGCGGAATTTGCGATTGCAAACCGCCAGCCGCAAATCCGCATCATAGATCGACAGAGCCTGTTGAATCAGGTTCAAACCGGCCTCGGTCATCCTTGCGCGATCCACGGGTGTAGATGCCATTGCCTTGTCCTCCGACTGTATGGCTAGCACCGGAATTCAGGTCGGGAAAGACTTTGAGCGCAACGTAACAATTCGTAAGGTTTGGGAAAAATTCACGAAATGTTTGACCGGCTACAAATTAACATCACGTAATGTGAAGTGCAGGAATCGTGTCAAACGATCCGCACAGCCGGCGAACGGCACTGGGAGGAGAAAATTTGGTCAGCGAAATCGCGCCCACGGGCGATCTTTGTTCTGTGCCTGCTTTGCTAGCGCGCAACGCGCAAAAGTTCGGCAACAGCGCGGCCTATCGTGAAAAGGAATTCGGGATCTGGCAAAGCTGGACCTGGGCTGAAACCGCGGATGAAGTCCGCGCGATCGCCTTGGGCTATATGGCGCTGGGCCTGGACCGCGACGACCGTGTTGCAATCATCGGTCGCAACCGACCGGCACATTACTGGGCCATGGTCGCGGCTCAGATGTGCGGCGCTGTTCCGGTGCCGCTGTATCAGGACGCCAATGCCGAAGAGATGGCCTATGTGCTGCAACATTGCGGCGCGCGCTTTGTCATCTGCGGCGATCAGGAACAGGTCGACAAGGTTCTGGAGATTCAGGATCAGGCCCCCAATATCGAGCAGATCCTCTATTACGACAAACGCGGCATGCGCAAATATGACCATGCCCATCTGAACTGGCTGGAGGACGTCAAGGCCGAAGGCCGCGCCGCCCACGCCCGTCTGGAAGCCGAGCTGGACAAACGCACCGCCGAGCTGACCTATGACCATACCTGCGTGATGCTTTACACCTCGGGCACCACCGGCAAGCCCAAGGGCGTGGTGCTGTCCAACCGCAACATCATCGAGACCTCGAAAAACTCGTCCGAGTTCGACCACCTGCGTCACACGGACGAGGTTCTGGCCTATCTGCCGATGGCATGGGTCGGGGATTTCATCTTTTCGATCGGTCAGGCGATGTGGGCCGGGTTCTGTGTGAACTGCCCGGAAAGCCCGGAAACCATGATGACCGACCTGCGCGAGATCGGTCCGACCTATTACTTTGCCCCGCCGCGCATCTTTGAAACTCAGCTGACCAGCGTGATGATCCGTATGGAGGACGCCGGGAAGTTCAAGAAGCGCCTGTTCGACAGATACATGGCCGTCGCCCGCCGTGTCGGCCCGGCCATTCTGGACGGCAAGCCGGTGTCGGGCATGGATCGCTTTGCCTATTGGTTGGGGAATATTCTGGTCTACGGTCCGCTGAAAAACACGCTGGGCTTCAGCCGGGTCCGCGTCGGCTATACCGCGGGCGAGGCCATCGGCCCCGAGATCTTTGAATTCTACCGCAGCCTTGGGATCAACCTGAAACAGCTTTACGGTCAGACCGAAGCCTCGGTGTTCATCACCCAGCAACCCGATGGCGAGGTCCGCAACGACACCGTTGGCGTGCCCAGCCCCGGCGTCGAGGTCAAGATCGCCGACAATGGCGAGGTGTTCTATCGCAGCGCCGGCACGTTCGTCGAATATTACAAGAACCCCGAAAGCACCGCCGACACCAAAGACCCCGAAGGCTGGGTCGCGACCGGCGACGCCGGGTTCTTTGAACCCGACACCGGCCATCTGCGCATCATCGACCGCGCCAAGGATGTCGGCAAAATGTCCGATGGCAGCCTGTTCGCGCCGAAATATGTCGAGAACAAGCTCAAGTTCTATCCCGACATCCTTGAGGCCGTGGTGTTCGGCAATGGCCGCGACATGTGCACCGCCTTTATCAACATCGACCTGACCGCCGTCGGCAACTGGGCCGAGCGCAACAACATCGCTTATGCCTCGTATCAGGAACTGGCCGGTCATCCGCGGGTTCTGGAAACCATCCAGAACCATGTCGAAGAGGTGAACAAATCCGTCGCCGAAGACACCATGCTGTCAGGCTGTCAGATTCACCGCTTCCTTGTGCTGCACAAGGAACTGGATGCCGATGACGGCGAACTGACCCGCACCCGCAAAGTCCGCCGCCGGATCATCGAAGAGAAATTCGCCGATCTGATCACCGCGCTCTATGACGGGTCCAAGTCGGTCTATACCGAAACCGAAGTCACCTACGAGGATGGCCGCAAAGGCAAGATCACCGCGACGCTTGAGCTGCGCGACGCGGCCGTAATGCAACCCCAACACACGAGGATGGCGGCAGAATGAACGACATGTCTCAAGAGGGTTACGTCACCGCGGACGGTCGCCAGATCGGCGGCGTTCTGATGGAGATGAAGAACATCACCCTGCGCTTTGGTGGCGTGGTGGCGATCAAGGACATCAGCTTTGACATCCGCGAAGGCGAAATTCGCGCCATCATCGGCCCGAACGGCGCCGGGAAATCGTCGATGCTGAACGTGATCTCGGGCTTTTACGTCCCCTCCGAGGGCGAAGTCTGGTTTCGCGGCGCCAAACGCCCGCAGATGCGGCCCTATCAGGTCGCGCAACAGGGCATCGCCCGCACCTTCCAGAACATCGCGCTGTTCAAGGGGATGAGCACCCTCGACAACATCATGACCGGCCGCATGACCATGATCAAATCCAGTCTGGCATCGCAGGCTTTGTGGTGGGGCAAGGCCCAGCGCGAGGAAAACCAACACCGCGAGGCGGTCGAGAAAATCATCGACTTCCTTGAAATTCAGGCCATCCGCAAAACTCCGGTCGGGCGCCTGCCCTATGGCCTGCAAAAGCGGGTCGAACTGGGCCGCGCCTTGGCAGCCGAGCCAAAACTGCTGCTGCTGGACGAACCGATGGCCGGGATGAACGTCGAGGAAAAAGAGGACATGAGCCGCTTTATTCTGGATGTGAACGACGAATTCGGCACCACCATCGCCCTGATCGAACACGATATGGGCGTGGTGATGGACTTGTCCGACCGCGTGGTCGTGATGGATTACGGCAAAAAGATCGGGGACGGCACCCCGGACGAGGTGCGCAACAACCAGGCCGTGATCGACGCTTATCTGGGGGTCAGCCATGACTAAGGCCCTGTCCCTGCAACCCAAGATCCCGACATCGGAGGCACACAATGCCTGATCAACTGTTATTCGCGATCGAGGTCACGCTGAACGGCCTGATGACCGGGGTGCTTTACGCGCTTGTGGCGCTGGGCTTTGTCCTGATCTTCAAGGCCTCGGGCATCTTCAACTATGCCCAAGGGGTGCTGGCGCTGTTCGCGGCGCTGACGCTGGTCGGTCTGCAACAGGGCCAGGTGCCCTTTGCCCACCTGATCAACGCGATCTTCGGAACCGAAGTGCATAACTTTCCATGGACGCTACCGTCGATCGTGGCGATCGTCCTGACCATCGGTGTGATGGTGGTTCTGGCGATCATCATCGAGAAATTCATCCTGAAACATCTGGTCAACCAGGAACCGATCATCCTGTTCATGGCGACCATCGGCCTTGCCTATTTCCTTGAAGGCTTTGGCGATGTGATGTGGGGTTCGGATATCAAGAAGCTGGATGTCGGCCTGCCGCAAGGCCTGTCCGAAACCATCGACAACGCCACTTATAACATGTTCGGCTATGGCTTCTTCATCGACCGGCTGGATATCGTCGCCACCTGTGTCGCGGCCGCGCTTGTGGTGTCGCTGATGCTGTTCTCGCAATATTCGAAACAGGGCCGCGCCCTGCGCGCGGTGGCGGACGACCATCAGGCGGCGCTGTCCGTGGGGATCAGCCTGCGGTTCATCTGGGTGCTGGTCTGGTCGATCGCCGGTTTCGTGGCGCTGGTCGCG
>NZ_JBFHDW010000116.1:0-7954 GCF_041584535.1 Actibacterium sp.
GTGCGGCGGCGGCTGCGGACATAGCCAAGGCCAACGCCCAGCGCCACGATCAGCATCATCGGCCCGGCGATCCACAGCACCAGATTAGCGCCCGAGCGGGTGGGTTTCAGCAGCACGTATTCACCGTAACGATCGACGATAAAGGCCACGACCTGTTCGTTGCTGTCACCTGCGGTCAGGCGCTCGCGCACCAGCAGGCGCAGGTCGCGGGCCAGTTCGGCATTCGATTCATCAATGCTTTCGTTGCGGCAGACCAGACAGCGCAGATCCTTGGAAATCTCGCGCGCCCGCGCCTCCATCGCCGGGTCGGTCATGATCTCGTCTGGCAGCACTGCCAGCGCCATCGGCGCGGCAAGGATCAGGCACAGGGCAAGGGCAAAGCGTTTCATCAGGGTCACTCCGCCGGAACCGGTTGGGCCACGGATTTGCGCGCGCCCGCGGCGACGCGATAGCGCCGGTCACTGAGGCTGAGAAGCCCGCCCAGCGCCATGATCATCGCCCCGGCCCAGATCCAGTTGGCAAAGGGCTTGATATAGGTGCGCACCGCCCAGCCGCCGCCATCCTGCGGATCGCCGATCACCACATAGATGTCGCGCAGGAAACCGTTATGGATCGCGGCCTCGGTCGTGGGCATTTTCGCCACCGGATAGACCCGCTTTTCCGGGTGTAGGGTATACAGCGGGTGATCGCCCTTCCAGATCGTGGTGGTGCCCATGGTCGAGAAATAGTTTGGCCCCTGCACGCGATCGACCTTGTCCAGCGACACGCCCCATTGCCCGACCTCGAACCGGTCGCCCAGTTGGGTGACGCGGATGTCCTCTTGCTGCCACGCGGTCATCGCGGCGATGCCAAAGATCGTCACGCCCAGACCGGCATGCGCCGCGCCCTTGCCCCAATCGGCCCGCGGCAGGCGGGTGATCCGCGTCAGCCGGGCGGACAAAGAGCCGCGACCGGCGCGGGTCAGGAAATCGACCGCCGCGCCCGAGATCAGCCACGCGCCTAAGAACGCCCCGACCGGTCCCAGCGCCGAGCGCCCACTTTGCATCGCCCAGACCAGCGCCCCGATTGCCAGCGCCAGCGCCAGCGCCGGGGCCAGTTGCTTCATCGCCCGGCCCAGCCGTGCCCGTTTCCACGGGATGATCGCGCCAATCGGCAGGATCAGCGCCAACAGCACCATGAACGGCGTGAAGGCGGCGTTAAAGAACGGCGCGCCGACCGACAGTTTGCGGTCAAAGGCCAGCTCGGCCACCAAGGGCCAGATCGTGCCGACGAACACCACGAAGGCCGCGACCGCCAGCAGGATGTTGTTCAGAACCAAAGCGGTCTCGCGGCTGGCCATGCTGAACACGCCCTTGGCCTGCATCGTCCGGGCGCGCGCCGCGAACAGCGTCAGCGCCCCGCCGGTGAACAGCGCCAGAATGCCCAGAATGAACACGCCGCGCGTCGGGTCCGACGCAAAGGCATGCACCGAGGTAATCACGCCCGAGCGCACGATAAACGTGCCGATCAGCGAGAACCCGAAAGCCATGATCGCCAGCAGGATGGTCCAGCTTTTCAGCGCCTCGCGCTTTTCAACCACGATGGCCGAATGCAACAGCGCCGCCGCCAGAAGCCACGGCATAAAGCTGGCATTCTCGACCGGGTCCCAGAACCAGAACCCGCCCCAGCCCAATTCGTAATAGGCCCACCACGACCCCAGCGCGATGCCGACGGTCAGGAACAGCCAGCTTAGCAAGGTCCAGGGCCGCACCCAGCGCGCCCAGGCCGCATCGACCCGACCTTCGATCAGCGCCGCCACCGCGAACGAGAAACACAGGCTTAGCCCGACATAGCCCAGATACAGGAACGGCGGATGAAAGGCCAAACCGGGGTCTTGCAACAGCGGGTTCAGGTCTTCCCCGTTAAACGGCGGGATCGCCAGCCGGATGAACGGGTTCGAGGTGAACAGGATAAATGCAAAGAACGCCACCGCTATCGAGGCCTGCACCGCCAGCACCCGCGCCCGCAGGCTGGGCGGCAGATTGCCTCCGAACCACGCGGCCAAGGCGCCGAACAGCGACAGGATCAGCACCCAAAGCAGCATCGACCCCTCGTGGTTGCCCCAGACGCCCGACACTTTGTAAAGCATCGGCTTGGCGGTATGCGAGTTCGCCACCACCAGCTGCAGCGAAAAGTCCGAGGTCACGAAGGCATAGGTCAATGCCGCGAAACTGGCGGCGGTCAGCACGAATTGCGCTGTCGCGGCCGGTTCGGCCACGGCCATCCAGCCCGACCAGCCCTTATGGGCGCCGATGAGGGGAATCGTCATCTGCACAATGGCGGTGACGAAGGCGAGGATCAGGGCATAATGGCCAAGTTCTACTATCATGGCGCGGATACTATGCGTTCCGTCAGCCGTCGCCAACGGTCAAAAAGCCGTAGAACGCTGCGGCGCGGTGACGCTTGCGTGAGCAAGCCCGCGCCTTAGGGCGGCGGGATCAGAACCAGCATCGCCCCCGCCGCCAAGATCGCCAGCGACAGCGCCTCGCGGCGGTTGCGCCTGTGGGCGTGGTCGAACAGGCTGACCGCGCTCAGACCCGACAAAAGCGCCGCCAGCGCCGGGATCAGGGCCGGGCTCATGCGCCGACCCGCCAGTCGTCCAGCGCCGGGTTCGGGCCGGTCTGGGGCACCGGGTGCGGGGCGGGATCGTCCGGGTCGGCAAAGGCCCGCAAAGCGCGCAGGTTGTCGGTCATCACCGGCACGCGGGCCATGGTTTCCACGACCGAGCGCTGAAATTCCTGCCCCTTGGCCTGATGGCGGGCGCCGAAATAAAAGCTGATGATCGCGCCCAGCAGCCACCACAGCGGTTCGGGCACCAGACTGATCCCCTGCATCCGTTCGGCGAACCAGATCGGATCGACCATGGCCGAGGTAAACAGCCCGATCGTGCCCAAGGCCAGCAACGGCCGCGGCAAGCGGTTCACGGCGTCGATGATCCGGTCGAACAGCCCGCGGCCGGTGGTGGTGAATTCGCTGGCATATTGCGCCGTGGCGGCGTTTTGCAGGCCCACGGTGCGGGCATCAGACCCTTCGGCATTGACCCGGAACACCTGAGCGGTGTCGCGAATGATATTGTCCGAGGGGCCGAACATGACCCGCAGAATGTCGGAAATCAGCCCCATGCTGCCACCCGTTCCGCATGTTGCGCGGCGCTGAGATGATAGCGTGGCGCGATGAATTCTTCGGCGCGGGTGATCCAGCCGCCTTTGCCGCCATCGCGGCGGCGGGCGTATTTGCGGCTGGCCGGGCGGCTGTCGCCAAGCGCATAGTAATAGTTGCGCCGGGCAATGCCGTAGGCGTCGGCCAGATGGCTGGGCGCGGCTTCGGCGGCGGAATGGGCAGCGGCGATGGTTTTCGGACCCAGCGCGCCGTCCACTGCAAGATCATTCCCCATGTCATTGAGAAGACGCTGCAAAATCCGCACCGCATTGGTGCCGGAATTCACATACATATCAAAGACCGATGGCTGAAGCATCTCGGGCAGCGCCGCCAGACCGGGGCGGTGAAAGTAATGCTCGATAAAGATGTCGCGCGCCTGATCGCGGTTCAACTGCCGCAGATCGCGGTCGTCCACCCGCCCGTCGCTGGTCACATCGCGCCCGACCCGGCGCAGCGTGGCCAGCGTTACACCATATTTCGTGGCGCCGCCCGGATCGTCCGGGTCATTCACATAGCCGCCTTCGCGGGCGACGATCTGTTGCGCGATGTCCTGGACCGATTGCATGAAAACCCCCGTGCCTTGCGGATCACGGGGGAATACTGCGGAGTATTTCGTTAAAATTGTCCGGATCGAGCGGACGCAGCCCGGCTTAGCTGTCGCCCGGCTCTTTATAGACGCCTTGGGCTTTCAGCGCCTCGACGACCTCTTTCGGCATGTAATTCTCATCATGCTTGGCCAAAATCTCGGTGGCTTCGAACACGCCGTTCACCAGACGCCCGGTGCCGACCATGCCCTGATTTTCCTCGAACAGATCGGGCAGCACGCCGGTAAAGACCACCGGCACGCTGGCGCCGCCATCGGTCACGGAAAAGCGCACGGTCTTGCCCTGCCCGCGCACAAGCGTGCCTTCTTCGACCAGACCGCCAATGCGGAAGGTTTCATTCGACGACGGCGGCTCGGCCACGACCTGACTGGGGGCGCGGAAGAAGTTGATCCCGTCCTTCATGGCATAGCCGATCAGCACGGTACTGACGACAAGGGCCACGAAGGTGGCAAGAACAATCTGAATCCGTCGCTGTTTTTTCAGGCCGCGCATCACGTCCTCCGCTGTGAATTTGGTCTGCGAATATCACACACGCCCCGGTCAGAGCCATGCGACATTCAGCACGATGTAGGACGCCCGGGCGGCCTGTGCAATCACACGGCCTGAAATTCGATGCGCCGTTTCAGGAATTGCGTCGCTTTGTTCGACACTTTTTTCGGATCGCCCGTGGTCAGGAATTTCGACTCGGTGCCGGTGCCCAGCATATCGGGGTGCCGGTCCAGATAGTCGGCCAAACTTTCGGCGACCAGATTGGCTTGGCTATAGACCGCGACATGCGGCCCCAGCGCGTCCTGAAAGATATGCTGCATCAACGGGTAATGGGTGCAGCCCAGAATCGCCGCCTCGGGGTGCGGCATCCGGCGTTGCAGCGCCTCGACATGGCTGCGGACAAGGGCCTCGGCCAGAATTTCATCGCCATCCTCGATCGCATCGACAACACCGCCGCAAGGCTGGGCTTCGACATCGACACCGATGGCCCGGTAAGCCAGTTCACGCTGAAAGGCGCGGCTGGCGACGGTGGCAGGGGTGGCGAACAGCGCGACATGCTTGACCGCGACTTCGCGCGGCGGGCTGTTGTCGCCCCAGTGGCGTTCGGTCAGCGCCTCGATCAGCGGCACGAACACGCCCAGAACCCGCTTGTTCGGGGGAACCCAGCTTTCCTGCATGCGCTTCAGCGCCGCAGCCGAGGCGGTGTTACAGGCGAGGATCACCAGATCGCAACCTTCCTCCCACAGCCGCTCGACCGCTGCCGTGGTCAGGTTGAACACATCCTCAGCGTCACGCACGCCGTAAGGCGCATGCGCATTGTCACCGAAATAGACAAAGGGCACATCCGGCAACCGCTTGGTCACCGCATCCAGAACGGTCAAGCCGCCCAAACCTGAATCAAAAATCCCGACTGCCATACTCTGCCTCCTGCCCCGTTTCAGCATTCTGCCGCGCTGCCGGGGGATAACGCAATCATTACGCCCGTTCCGGGGGGAAATCCATATGGCTTGGCGCGGGATTATTCCGCCGCTTTGCGCATTTCCGCCCCCCCGGCGGCGATCACCGCCAGCAATTCCTCGCGCCGTTTGGCCGCCTTGGCCGCGTTCGCCGCCTTGACCGGGCCGAAACCGCGAATGCTCAGCGGCAATTCGGCCAGCGCCAGCGCTGCGTCGCGGGCGGCGTCGGGGGCTTTGAACACGCGCTCGATGTCCTTTTCATATTGCCGGATCAGGGCGCGCTCCATCCGGCGCTCGGCGCTATAGCCGAACAGGTCCAAAGGCGTGCCCCGCAGGCGTTTCATCCGCGCCAGCAGCCGGAACAGCCGTAACACCCAAGGGCCAAAGCTGCGCTTGACCGGGCGGCCATCGGCGCCGGTTTTCGACAGGATCGGTGGCGCCAGATGAAAGGTCATCTGGAAATCGCCGGTGAATTGTTCGCGGGCCTTGTCGGCGCTGGCCAGATGCAGCCGCGCAACCTCGTATTCGTCCTTGTAGCTGAGCAGCTTGTGATAGGCCTTGGCGATGGCTTCGCGCAGGTCGTCCCCTTCGGCGCGCTCGACCAGACGCAGGTATTTCCGCGCCAGACCCCGGCCCTGATAGGCGGTCAGATGATCGGCGCGCAGGCTGATTTTCTCGTCCAGACTCAGCGGCTTGTGGTGAACATTTCCTTCAACCAGCCGCGCCGCCTGTTCCGGGTGCACGATGGCCCAGCGGCCGATCTCGAAAGCGCGCTGGTTGCGCTCGGACGCAGCGCCATTCAGCGCGATGGCGTCAAGGATCGCGGCTTCGGACAGCGGCACCAGACCGCGCTGCCACGCCGCGCCCAGCACCATGATGTTGGAAAAGATCGTGTCGCCCATCAGCACCCGCGACAATTCGGTGGCGTCGAAAAAGCTAAGCCCCTCATGCAGCCGCGCCTCAAGCGCCAGATGCATCCGCCCAGACGGAAGCCGGAAATCGGGATCGCGGGTAAAGGCGCCGGTGATGATTTCGTGGCTGTTGACCACGGCGCCGGTGCGCCCGCCGGCCAAAAGGCCCAGCGTCTTTGACCCGGCGCTGACCACCAGATCGCCGCCGATCAACGCGTCGGCCTCGCCTGCGGCAACCCGGATGGCGCTGATGTCGCCGGGGGCGTTGCCGATGCGGCAATGGATCTGCACCGCGCCGCCCTTTTGCGCCAGACCCGCCATTTCCATCATGCCGACGCCCTTGCCATCCAGATGCGCCGCCATCGCCAGAACCGCGCCCACGGTCACAACGCCGGTGCCGCCAACGCCGGTGGCGACGATGTTCCATGTGCCGTTGATTGTCGGCAGAGCGGGCGCGGGCAGATGCGGGATGTCGATTTCGGCGCTGGCTTCTTTGCGGATTTCAGCGCCGGTCAGGGTGACGAAAGACGGGCAGAACCCGTCGACGCAGGAGTAATCCTTGTTGCAACTGGACTGGTCGATCGCCCGCTTGCGGCCCAGATCGGTTTCCACCGGCACGATCGAGACACAGTTCGACTGAACCCCGCAATCGCCGCAGCCTTCGCAGATATCAGTGTTGATGAACACGCGGGTATCGGGGTCGGGAAAGGTGCCGCGCTTGCGGCGGCGGCGCTTTTCGGCGGCGCAGGTCTGAACATAAAGAATGACCGATACACCTTTGTAATTACGCAATTCTTCCTGAACCTTCATCAGGTCGTCGCGGGTGTGGCGGCTGAATTCACGCGGAAAGGCGTCAAGGTCCAGATCCTCTTTCGGGTCATAGACCAGCGCCACGCGCTGAACCCCCATGGCCAGAACCTCGCGGGCGATACGATCAGCGGTCAGTCCGCCATCATTGCCCTGCCCGCCGGTCATGGCGACTGCATCATTATAGAGGATCTTGAAGGTGATATTCGACCCGGCCGCCAACGCGGCGCGAATGGCTTGCAGACCCGAGTGGTTATAGGTGCCGTCGCCCATATTCTGAAACACGTGGTCACGGGTCGAGAACGGCGCCTCGCCGATCCAGTTGGCACCCTCACCGCCCATATGGGTGTAGCCCGAGGTCTCGCGGTCCATCCACATCGCCATGATATGACAGCCGATCCCGGCATAAGCGCGCGACCCTTCAGGCAGTTTGGTCGAACTGTTATGCGGGCAGCCCGAGCAGAAATACGGCAGGCGCGCGGCGATGTCTTCGGCATTGTCGGCCTTGACCGCCTGCTCCAGCTGCACCAGCGCCGCCTTGACCGACTCGGTGCCGCGGCCTTCTTCGGTCAGGATCTCGCCCAGCTTGGTGGCGATCATCACCGGGTTCAGGGCAAAGCGCACCGGGAACAATTCCTCGCCCTTGCCGTCTTTCCAGCCATAGACCCGCCGCCCGCGCCGGTCGTCAAAGATGGCCTCTTTGACCTGCACTTCGATCAGCTTGCGCTTTTCCTCGACGACGATGATCAGGTCCAGACCTTCGGCCCAGTCGTGAAAGCCGCGCATGTCCAGTGGCCAGGTCTGGCCGACCTTATAGGTGGTCAGGCCCAGACGTTCGGCCTCGGCAGCGTCGATGCCCAGCAGGCTAAGGGCATGGGTCAGGTCCAGCCAGTTCTTGCCCGCCGCCACCAGACCGATTTTCGCGCCGGGTCGCCCCCAGACGCGCTTGTCGATTTTGTTAGCATGGGCAAAGGCTTCGGCGGCGAAC
>NZ_JBFHDW010000117.1:0-7900 GCF_041584535.1 Actibacterium sp.
CGAGGCCGACATCACGAAAGACGGGTGACCGGTGGCGTTGCCAAGGTTCAGCAGGCGGCCTTCGGACAGCAGGATGATGCGGGCGCCCGAGGGCATCTCGATCATGTCCACCTGATCCTTGATGTTGGTCCACTTGTGGTTCTTCAGCGCGGCAACCTGAATTTCATTATCGAAGTGGCCGATGTTGCCGACGATGGCCATGTCCTTCATCTCGCGCATATGCTCGATGCGGATGATGTCCTTGTTGCCGGTGGTGGTGATGAAGATATCGGCGCTTGATACCGCATCTTCCAGCGTCACGACCTCGAACCCGTCCATCGCGGCCTGAAGCGCGCAAATCGGATCGATCTCGGTCACTTTCACGCGGGCGCCAGCGCCACGCAGCGACGCGGCACTGCCTTTGCCAACGTCGCCATAGCCGCAAACCACGGCGACCTTGCCGGCCATCATGGTGTCGGTGGCGCGGCGGATGCCGTCGACCAGCGATTCCTTACAGCCGTATTTGTTATCGAATTTCGACTTGGTCACGCTGTCGTTGACGTTGATCGCCGGGAACGGCAGGTGGCCTTTTTCCATCATCTTATACAGACGATGCACGCCGGTGGTGGTTTCCTCAGACACGCCCTTGATCATGTGGCGCTGTTTGACGAACCAGCCGGGGCTTTCTTTCAGGCGCTTTCTGATCTGGGCAAACAGCGCGACTTCTTCTTCCGAGGTCGGGTTTTCGATCAGGTCGGTTTCACCTTCTTCGACGCGGGCACCCATCAGGATATACAGCGTCGCGTCGCCGCCATCGTCGAGGATCATATTCGCGCCGCCTTCGGGGAACATGAAGATGCGGTCGGCGTAATCCCAATATTCCTCAAGCGTTTCGCCCTTGGTGGCGAACACCGGGACGCCGGAGGCGGCAATCGCGGCGGCGGCGTGGTCTTGGGTCGAGAAGATGTTGCACGAGGCCCAACGCACATCGGCGCCCAGCGCCACCAGCGTTTCGATCAGAACTGCGGTCTGAATGGTCATGTGCAGCGACCCGGCAATCCGCGCGCCTTTCAGCGGCTGCGCCGTGCCGTATTCCTCGCGCAGGGCCATCAGGCCCGGCATTTCGGTCTCAGCAATGTCCAATTCTTTGCGGCCGAATTCGGCCAGTGCGATATCTTTTACCAGATAATCTTGCGCCATTACGCACGCTCCTGTTCAAACTGTTGCGGGGGACATAGCACTTGCAGCATTGCTCGACAATGCGTGCGGGGTATGGCACCCGCAAGAGACAGGAAAGACGAGACCCGAATGAAACAACCGCGCGCATGGCAACGGATGCTGTCCGGTCGCAGGCTGGACCTGCTGGACCCAACTCCGGTCGATATCGAGATCGAGGATATCGCCCATGGTCTGGCCTTTGTTGCGCGCTGGAACGGGCAGACGCGCGGCGATTTTCCCTATTCCGTGGCCGAGCATTCGCTGCTGGTCGAACAGATTTTCACCCTGATGAACCCCGATGCCCCGGCCAAGTGGCAATTGGCGGCGCTGCTGCATGATGCACCGGAATATGTGATTGGCGACATGATCTCGCCGGTGAAATCGGCGGTCGGGCCGGAATACGGGGCGCTGGATGATCGGCTGGCGGCGGCGATTCACATTCGCTTTGGTCTGCCTGCGCATGTGCCGGTCGTCGTGAAGAAAAAGATCAAGGCCGCCGACAAGGTTTCAGCCTGGCTTGAGGCGACCCAGATCGCCGGGTTCACCAAATCCGAGGCTGACAAATTCTTTGGACGTCAAAACCCCGATCTGATTGCCGGGCTGGACCTGCGCCTGCGCCCGCCGGTCGAGGTGCGCTATGACTTCACCGCCCGGCACGAGGTTTTGCTGGCGTTGCTTAGTTAGAGCACAGCTGCCCGGCGTGGGCGGTTGCGAAATCGGGGGGTGTGGTGCTCCAACCGATGAAGGTCTGGTTGCGGAAATGCATAGTCAGGCCGAAATCCCACGCCACCGTCACACAGTTGCTTTGGTCATAGCGGGTCGCCACGGGAAACGGCACGGGCGGTAAAATCTTTTCAACCGCCAAGACCGCGCCGCCCATTTCGCGGCCAAACCCGATTTCTTGTCCACCGGTCTCGGTAATGCGCAATCCGCCGGAAAACGGCACTATTCTTGCCGAAGCCGGTTCTTGCGGCGGGTCGGCGGGCACGCAGGCGGCCAACAGCAGGATCACTGCAAGGCGCTTCATTTCGGGCTACGCTTGGCCAGAATGCGCTGCAGGGTGCGGCGGTGCATGTTCAGCCGTCGCGCGGTTTCCGAGACGTTGCGATCACACAGTTCATACACCCGCTGGATATGTTCCCAGCGCACACGATCCGCCGACATCGGGTTTTCCGGCGGCGGCGGCATGTCATCGCCATCGGCCAGCAAGGCGGCGGTAATGTCATTGGCATCGGCGGGTTTCGACAAATAGTCGGTCGCGCCGATCTTGACCGCAGCCACGGCGGTGGCAATCGCGCCATATCCGGTCAAAACCACGATCCGCGCATCCGGGCGCTTTTCCCGCAGAACCTCGACCACATCCAGACCGTTACCATCCTCAAGCCGCAGATCGACAACCGCATAGGCGGGCGCCCGGGTCAGTGCGATCGCCTTGCCCTCGGCCACAGAGCCGGCGGTATGGGTTTCGAACCCGCGCTTTTCCATCGCCCGCGCCAGACGCTTGAGAAACGGTTCGTCATCATCGACCAGAAGAAGCGACGCGTCGGCCCCGATGTTCTGCAATTCGCGCTCGACCATTTCCGGTTCTCCAACTGCTCAAACTATAGCGTTGGAATTGTTGTAGATCGTTCGGTCAAAGGCGTCAATTTGACGCCGGTTTCACGCCTTAGCCGGCATCGGCGAAACAGGCGACTGTATCGGCCATTTGTTCAGGCGTGGTTTCGCGGCGGAAAAATTCGACAAAGCCGTATTCGGGCAGCACCAGATAGGTAAAGGTCGAGTGATCCATCAGATAGTAATCCGGATCGCCGTCGTCCTGTTTCTTGTAATAGGTGCGATAGGCCGTTGAGGCCGCCTTGACCTGTTCGGGCGAGCCGGTCAGCCCGATCATCCGGGGATGCATGTAATCGGTGAATTCCTTCAGCACCTCGGGGGTGTCGCGCTCGGGGTCGATCGAGATGAACACCGGCGTCACGTCATAACCGCGCGCCTCAAGCAGATCGACCGCTTCGGCGTTGCGGGCGTTGTCGGTCGGGCAGACATCGGGGCAGAAGGTATAGCCGAAATACAGCAGCGTCGGCTTGGTGATGATATCGGCATCCGTAACCGTCGCGCCGTTTTCGTCAATCAGGGTGAAAGGCCCGCCAATCGCCGCCGCGCCACCGGCGATCTGGCTGTCGCGGCAATCGGCAAACACATCGTCAGGCTTGCCCAGAATGGACCAGGCATAACTGCCGATCAGGAAGGCCGCCGCCACACAGGCCGCCAGAATTGCATAAGTTCGGGTCATATCCGCCTCGCACCTTTTATTCGGCCGCATTGATCCCAAGCTTTTGCCAGATATACAAGGGAACGACATGCCACAGGGGGCACAAACATGACCGAGACCACCGGATTGGGCATCGTCGCCCAACAGTCCCGCAGTCAGTGGGTCCGGCTGCGCACCCTGATCTGGCTGCGCTGGGTGGCCATTGCCGGGCAGATCGTGGCGCTGGGCGCGGCATGGATGTATTTCGACCTGCGACCGCCGCTGGGGCCGATCTTTATGACCATCGGCAGCGCGGTGATCGCCAATCTGGCCGCGATATTCCTGTTTCCGCGCAACACCCGCCTGACCGAATCCGGGGCGATGCTGTGGCTGTTGTTCGATCTGGTCCAGCTTTCAGTGCTGCTGGCGCTGACCGGTGGGCTGAACAATCCCTTCGCTTTGTTGGTGCTGGCGCCGGTGACAATCGCGGCAACGGCGCTGAGGCTGCAACCGACGCTGATCCTTGCGCTGTCAGCCGGGGCGCTGGTAACGGCAATGGGTTTTGTGAACCTGCCGCTGGTCGATGTGTCCGGCACGGTGCATGCCCTGCCCGAGATGTTCCGCTTTGGCTTTTGGGTGGCGATCGTCATCGGCATCGCGTTCCTGTCGGTCTATGCCTCGCGGGTGACCTCGGAAATCAACCTGATGTCCGACGCCTTGTTGGCGACGCAAATGGCCCTGACGCGCGAGCAGAAACTGACCGATCTGGGTGGCGTCGTTGCCGCCTATGCGCATGAATTGGGCACGCCGCTGGCCACGATCAAACTGGTCAGCGCCGAGCTGTTGGACGATCTGGCCGACCACCCCGACCTGCAAGAGGACGCCGCGCTGATCCGGGCGCAGGCCGATCGTTGCCGTGACATTCTTCAATCCATGGGCCGGGTCGGCAAGGATGACCGGCAGATGCACGGCGCGCCCTTTGCCGCCGTCGTCAGCGAAGCCGCCGAACCGCATCAGGATCGCGGCAAGACCCTGTTGTTCGAACTGATCCCGACCGACGGCGCCGATCCGCGGCAACCGATGGTTCAGCGCCGCCCCGAGATCATCCACGGCCTGCGCAATCTGGTGCAGAACGCGGTCGATTTCGCCGCCAGCACGGTCTGGATCGAACTCTATTGGTCGGACAGCCAGATCGGCGTGCGGATCATGGATGACGGTCAGGGTTTCACCCCGCAAGCGCTGGAGCGCATCGGCGATCCGTTCCTGCGTCACCGCCGCAATGAACCCCAACGCCCCGGTTACGAGGGCATGGGTCTGGGCCTGTTCATCGCGAAAACCCTGCTGGAACGCACCGGCGCTGACCTGAGCTTTGCCAATGGCCGCGCCCGGGCGTTTGACGATCCGGCCTCGGCCAGCCCCAGCGGCGCGGTGATCGAGGTGATCTGGCCCCGCGCCAATATCGAATCCGCTTCGGCCACCGGCGAGAACGCGCCCTTGCGACCCTGAAGCGGGCACAAAACGCCCGCGTTAACCTGCGCTTAACCATTCTGGCCAAAGACTAATCCCCGGGGAATAATGGGGGTTTGGTTGGATGAGTTTTGACTGGACGATTGTGCTGGTGATCGGGGCGACATCAGTTCTGACAGCAATTTCTGCGCTCTTTCTGGCGGAATATCTGCCGCGCTGGCCTGCCGGGCCGGAAAATGCCGCCATCGGCCCCCTGCCCGTCTCGCAGGATGAGACGGTGTTCCTGTTCGACAACGACCGGCTGATCGACGCCACCGCCAGCGCCCGGCGATTGTTGGAGCACGCACCGCAAGACCTGTCCGACTGGGCGCGGCTCAGCGCGGTGTTGTCGCCGCGCTTTCCCGGCTTTGCTGCTGAAATGGCGCGACTGGCGGAAACCGGGTTGGCCGAATTGACCGATCCCGGCAATCACGCCCGGCTGCGGGCATTCTCGACCCGTGGCATTGCCCGGATCATCCTGTCGGAAAGCGGCTCGGATTTTCCGGGGCACAGTATTGATGCCCACAGCCTTGCCGCACAGGATGCCGAGCTGGAAACCCTGCGTCAGGTCGTTGCCCATATGCCGACGCTGGCGTGGCAACAGGATGCGAATGGCGATGTGATCTGGGCCAATCGTGCCTATCTGAAACGTGTCGAAACGACCCGGCAGGACGGTGACGATCTGGTTTGGCCCCTGCCCCGGCTGTTCGACGCGCATGACGATGGTCCGGGCCTGTCGCCGCGCCGCCTGTCGCTGACTGGTGCCGATGGCGATCAACAATGGTTCGATTGCATGGCCGTCGCCCCGGCCGAGGCGCCGATGTTTTTCGCCAGCCCCGCCGATGCGGTCGTCCATGCCGAGGCCGCCCTGCGCAATTTTGTCCAGACCCTGACCAAGACCTTTGCCGGCCTGCCGACCGGGCTGGCGATTTTCAACCGCGCCCGAAATCTGGTGATGTTCAACCCGGCGCTGGTCGACCTGACCCATCTTGAGCCGCAATTCCTGATCTCGCGCCCCGGTCTGGTGGCCTTTCTGGACCGGCTGCGCGAAAAACAGATGATCCCCGAGCCGCGCGATTACAAATCATGGCGTCAGGACATCACCGCGCTGGAAGAAGGCGCCGCCGCCGGGGAATACGAGGCCACGTGGACCCTGTCCTCGGGCCTGACCTATCGCGTCACCGGCCGCCCACACCCCGATGGTGCGGTGGCGTTCCTGTTCGAAGACATCAGCGCCGAAATTTCCCTGACCCGCCGTTTCCGCGCCGAGCTTGAAATGGGTCAGGCGGTTCTGGACAGTCTGGACGAGGCAATCGCGGTGTTCTCGCCCGCCGGGGTGCTGACAATGTCGAACGCCGCTTATGCTGCGCTGTGGGGTCAGAACCCGTCCGAAAGCCTAAGCGATATCGGCATTCACGACGCCACGCGGCACTGGCAAGACCGAAGCGAACCCAGCAATTTCTGGGCCGACGCGCGGGATTTCGTCGCGCACAGCGGGGCGCGGGATCGCCGGGAAACCGTGGTCGCCTTGGCGGATGGTCGCCGCCTGATCTGCCAGATCAGGGCCATTGGCGGCGGCGGAACCCTGATCGGTTTCCGGGTTCTGGCCGATCACGATACCGCGCAAATCGGCACAAGCGCGGTGCTGGCCTGATCGGCTCTTGCGGGCGGGCCGGGGGGCGGTAAAACTGGCGCCATGCCGGATGCGTTCACCCAGTCCCTGATCCTGACCTCGCCCGAGGAAACCGCGGCGCTGGCCACAGCTATGGCCGATATTCTGGGGCCGGGCGATGTTCTGTTGCTTGAAGGGCCGATCGGCGCCGGCAAGACCCATTTCGCCCGCGCCCTGATCCAGACTCTTCTGGCGCGCCACGACGCGCTTGAGGATGTTCCGTCGCCGACATTCACGCTGGTTCAGACCTATGAGGCCGGCGAAACCGAGATCTGGCACGCCGATCTTTACCGGCTGTCGCACCCCGATGATGTGCTGGAACTGGGCCTGATCGACGCCTTTGAAACCGCACTGTGCCTTGTCGAATGGCCGGACCGGCTGGGCGATCTGTGGCCCGCCGGGGCGCTGGTGCTGTCATTCGCCAATCACGACGACCCGGAAACGCGAACTGTGACGCTAAGCTCAGACGATCTGCGCTGGGCGGACTTGCTAAAGGACTGTTTGAATGCCGCAGCGTGACGCGCTTGCCGACAATTTTCTGCGCACTGCCGGTTGGGGCGCCGCCACGCGCCGGGTTCTGGCCGGGGACGCCTCGAACCGGCGTTATGACCGGCTGACCGATCCGGCCACCGGCGCCAGCGCGGTTCTGATGGACGCGCCGACCGACAAGGGCGAGGACGTGCGCCCCTTTCTGCGCATCGCGCGGCATCTGACCGGGCTGGGCCTGTCCGCGCCGCGCATTCTGGCCGAAGACATCGCCAACGGGTTCCTGCTGCTTGAGGATCTGGGCGACGACCTGTTCGCGCGCGTCACCGCGCAAACCCCCGAGCTGGAGCAACAGCTTTACGCCACTGCGACCGATCTGCTGGCCGATCTGCACCAGCACCCGGCGCCGCAAGACCTGCCCGCCTATGATCCGCCGCTGATGGCCAGCCTGTCGGCGCTGGTCTATGACTGGTATCTTCCCGGCGCGGGCCTGACCCCAACACCCGAGGAGAAACAGGCATTTCAGGCCGAAATAGAGACTGTTTTGACCAATCTCGCCCCGGATACCCCGGTGCTGATTCAGCGCGATTACCATGCCGAGAACCTGCTGTGGCTACCGGATCGCGACGGCGTGGCGCGGGTTGGGTTGCTGGACTTTCAGGACGGCATGGCCGGGCACCCGGCCTATGATCTGGTGTCCCTGCTCGAAGACGCGCGCCGCGACGTGCCGCCCGAGGTTCAGCGCAGCATGCTGGCCCGCTATATCGCCCGCGCCAATCAGCCCGACGCCG
>NZ_JBFHDW010000118.1:0-7847 GCF_041584535.1 Actibacterium sp.
CACCCTCTTTCACCAGCCATTTGGCCAGAGTGCCTTCCTCCATCGTGGGGGAAAGGGCGGGCATCAACAGTTCGGTTGCCATCTTGTGTCTCTCCCTCAGGCGTCGGATTCAGCGTAAATATCGGTCCACAGCTCGGCGAGATCGGGTTCGGGGCTGTTTTTGGCGAATTCGGCGGATGCGTTGACAACGGCCTTGATCTCTTTATCGATCTGTTTCAGGTCGTCATCGGTCGCATGGTCGCCCTGCAACAACAGCGCGCGCACATGTTCGATCGGGTCGCGCTCTTCGCGCATTTTCTGAACCTCTTCGCGGGTACGGTATTTCGCCGGGTCCGACATCGAGTGGCCGCGATAGCGATAGGTTTTGATCTCAAGGATATACGGACCCTTGCCGGCGCGGCAGTGTGCGGTGGCCTTTTCGCTGGCCTCTTTGACGGCCAGAACATCCATGCCGTCGACTTCTTCGCCCGAGATGCCGTAAGCGGCGCCACGTTCCCACAGGCTGGGCGATTTGGTCGAGCGGGCGACCGAGGTGCCCATGGCATACTGGTTGTTCTCGATGACGAAGATCACCGGAAGCTCCCACAGCTGAGCCATGTTGTAGGTTTCATAGATCTGGCCCTGGTTGGCCGCACCGTCGCCGAAATAAGCGAAGGTCACATTGCCGGTTTCCAGATACTTGTCGGCAAAGGCCAGACCGGCACCCAGCGGCACCTGAGCGCCGACGATGCCGTGGCCGCCGTAGAAATGCTTCTCTTTCGAGAACATGTGCATCGAGCCGCCCTTGCCGCGCGAATACCCGCCCGAGCGACCGGTCAGTTCGGCCATCACACCGTTGGGGTCCATGCCGCAGGCCAGCATATGGCCGTGGTCGCGATACGAGGTGATCCGCTTGTCGCCTTCCTTGGCGGCGGCCTCAAGACCGACAACGACAGCTTCCTGACCAATGTAAAGGTGGCAGAAGCCCCCGATCAAACCCATCCCATACAGTTGACCGGCCTTTTCTTCGAATCGCCGGATCAACAGCATGTCGCGGTAAAACGCGAGCAGCTCTTCTTTGGAAGTGTTTGATTTCTTAGTGGTTTTTCGCGTGGCCATGCGGCGTGCTCCCCAAGACAAAGAAATATAGTTTAACGTTAAACCATTTTCTAGCAAATCTCAGGGCAAATTTCGAGCAAGAAATACGCTGCAATGCGGAAATTTGCGCCGCAGTGCAGAAATAGTTTAACGGATAACGATTTCGTCGGGGCGCAGCAGGCCCAGCACGGTGCGGGCGCGTTCATCCAGCAGATCAAGGTCCAGATAGGTGTCGGACAGGCGGCGGGTCTTGTTGGTCAGATCGGCCAGTTCCCGCGCCAGTTGATCGCGTTCGGCCAACAGATCCTGTGCTTCGGCCTCGGCCTGAATACGGCGGAACAGGCCATAATCGCCTTGCACGGCAGCAAAGGTGAAATAGCTGCCCAAGCCGAACATCACTGTCAGATAAATGGCGCCACCAAATGCCGGGCGCCTGCGCGAACCACTCATCCTACTGCCTCTCTGCCGCCTCTTGCCGGGCGGGTTTTATCAGGATGACATAAAGCGGATGCGATGGGAATCCTTAATCGCAACCGGTGCTTAGCGTTTTTTGACCGGCACGCCGTAAAGTTCCAGCTTGTGACCTTTCAAGCGGTAGCCCAGCCGCTCGGCGATCTTTTCCTGCAAGGCTTCCAGTTCGGGATCGACGAATTCGATCACCTCGCCACTGTTCATGTCAAAGAGGTGGTCGTGGTGATCGCGTTCGGCATCTTCATAGCGGGCGCGGCCATCGCCGAACTCCAGCCGGTCCAGAATGCCGGATTCCTCGAACAGTTTGACGGTGCGATAGATCGTGGCGATTGAGATTCTCGGGTCGATCGCGCTGGCGCGGATATACAGTTCTTCGGCGTCGGGATGGTCATCGCTGTCTTGCAACACCTGAGCGATCACCCGGCGTTGTCCGGTCATGCGCAGGCCCTTGGCTTCGCAACGGGAAAGGATCGTATCGGTCATGCGCAGGCTTTCGAAGTCTTTCGCGGGGTGTAGGTCAGCAAGGGCAAAGTTTCCACCCTTTTATAACCCGATCAAAACCAGTGCTTCCAGCGGAACAGCGCATAAAGCAGAATGCCCAGCACGATGATGCCAAGGGTCAACACCGCAAAGGCATACGGCCAGTGCAGCCCGGGCATACCAGCGATATTCACTCCGAACAGCCCGGTCAGCAGGCTGAGCGGCAGAAAGATCGCCGCGACCACCGACAGGACATAGCCGTTGCGGCCGATGCGGGCGGAATGTTCGGCATAGATATGGTCCTGCAAGGCGGCCATCCGGGCGGAGATCGCATCCAATTCCTCGACCGTGCGGGTGGCGCGGTTGGCGGTTTCGGCCAGCAGGTGCCGGGTTTCCGGCGGCAGGAACGGCATGTCGGCGGCGGCCAGCCTGCCAAGCGCCTCGCGTTGGGGCCAGACATAGCGGCGCAGCCGGATCGCAATGCGGCGGGTGGTGGCCAAGGCCTCGCGGTCGCTGTGGTTGGGGTTTTCGAAAATGATTTCTTCCAGACGATCGGCCTCGGTCTCCAGTTTCAACGAGACTTGCTCCAACCGGTCGATCAGCCCGTCGGTCAACAGGTCCAGAAACGCCCCGGTAGTGCGCGGCCCGTGGCCGTCAGCAGCGGCGCGGCGAATGTCGTCCAGCGCGAACACCTTGCGGCGGCGCACCGACACCACCAGACCCTCGGTCACCCACAGCCGCAGCGATACCATGTCGTCGCGTTCGGCACCGGGGTTCATGTTGATCCCACGCAGGTTCAACAGCAGCCCGTTACTGTGAATATCGCACCGCGGCCGGGTCTCGGGTTGAAACAGCGCGGCGGTGGCGACGGGCGGCAGATGCGCGTCGGCCCAGGGCTCGGCCGCCGGATCGGCCAGATCCAGATGCAGCCAACGCCACGCCGCACCCGGTGCCGCCTGTGCATCGGGCCACAGGTCGGTCAGCGCGACGGTGCTGCCATCCGAGGCGATGTCAAAGGCGGCGAGGGGGGATAGGGTATCCGTCATCTCACATCAACTCCGGTTCGCGGCCCAGCCGCTTGGCCAGTGGCGCGATGGTCAGGCCCTGCACGATGATCGAGAACACCACCACAACATAGGTGGCGGTCAGGATGATCGGCTTCCATTCGGTGTCGGGCAGGGTCAGCGCCAGTGCGACCGAGATCCCGCCCTTCAGCCCGCCCCAAGTCATGATCGGGATCACGTCACCGCGAAAATTGCGGAACGGTTTCAGCAGGAAAATCGGCCCCGCCACCGCGATCAGCCGCGCAAAAAGGCCCAGTGGCACCGCCAATGCCGCCGCGACCAGATGGGATGTGTCGAAGGCCACGGCAAAGACCTCGATCCCGATCAGCAGGAACAGCACCGCGTTCAGGATCTCGTCGATCAGCTTCCAGAAGGCATCGACGTAATCGCGGGTTTTCTCGCTCATGCCGTATTTCATCCCGACATGGCCGATCATCAACCCCGAGACCACCGCCATGATCGGTGCGCTGACATGCAGATAGATCGCCAGCTCATAGCCGCCAAAGGCCAGCGCCAGCGTGATCAGAACCTCAAGCGTATATTCGTCGATGCGTTTCATCACCTGAAAGGTCAGCCAGCCCAGAACTGCGCCCAGAACCGCGCCGCCGATGGCCTCTTGCCCGAACAGTTTCAGCGCCGCCATGACCTGATTTTCCGCATGGCCGCCGCCGTGATCGCCCGAGGCGCCAAAGGCCAGCCCGACAAGGATCAGGAACACCACATAGGCCACGCCGTCATTGAACAGGCTTTCACCGGCAATCTGGGTTTCCAGCGATTTGCGCAGATGTGCCTCGCGCAGCACGCCCAGCACCGCCACCGGATCGGTGGGCGACACAATCGCCCCGAACACCAGCGCCACCAGCAAGGGCATCCCGGTGATCCAGCTAAAGCCTATGCCCACGACCGCGACCGACAGGCCGACGCCGATCGTCGCCATGATCAGCACCACCCAGGCCTGCGCGCGCAATTCCTCCATTTTGACATGCAAGGCACCCGCGAACAGCAGCAGGCCCAACATGCCTTCCAACAAGGCATCCGAGAAATCGATCCCCTGAACCATCGCCCGCAAATCCCGCGCCAGTCCAAGGCCGGGCAGGGCCAGATCGACCAGCATCGCCGCGATTGACGCCGCCAAAGCCACGATCAGAATGCCGATCGCTTGCGGCAGGCGCAGAAAGAAATAGTTGACGGAGCCAAATACGGCTGCCAGCACAATCAATAGCGAGGCGATCTGAAGAATATTCACGTCGGTCTCCGAATTGAACGGGTCAGGACGATTTCTAGCACGCGCCGCGCGACGGTGCGAGGCGGACGATCAGGCCAGCCCGGTTGGGAGGAAAGAATGGCGCGCAAGCCACATATGGATGCCTTTGGCGCCAGCTCTTTGATCGGCTTTGCCGTGGTTTTGGCCTTTGGTCAGGTCGTGGCCAAGGTCTCGAACGAGGGCATGAACCCGGTGTTTTTCGCCGGGGTGCGCTCGGCCGGGGCGATGCTCTGTATCGCGGCATGGATGCTGTGGCGGCGGATACCGATCCGCGTTGATCCGGGCACCGGTTGGGCCGGGCTGTTGATCGGGCTGTGTTTCTCGGTCGAGTTTCTGGGCCTTTTTACCGCCCTTGACCTGACCACGGTGTCGCGGGCGTCGTTGATGTTCTACTCGATGCCGGTCTGGCTGACGGTGATTGCGCATTTCATTTTGCCGGGTGAACGGATTTCGCCGCTTAAGGCCGTGGGGCTGGGGCTGGCGTTTTCCGGTGTGGGATGGGCGATCCTGGACAGGCCGGCGAATGGCGCCGAGGCCAGCTTGCTGGGCGATATCTGCGGCATCATCGGCGCGTTCGGCTGGGCCGGGATCACGCTGTGTGCGCGGATGACCGCGATGAGCCGGGTCCGCCCCGAGGTGCAACTGATGTGGCAGGTGGCGATCTCGGCGCCGGTGCTGTTGCTGGCCGCGCCGCTGTTCGGGCCGCTGATCCGCGATCTTCAGCCGATCCACCTGTGGGGGCTGGCCTTTCACACCGTCATTCTGGTCAGCGCCGGGTTCATCCTGTGGCTATGGCTGTTGTCGATTTATCCGGCATCCAGCGTCGCCAGCTTCAGCTTTCTGTCGCCGGTGTTCAGCGTGATCTTCGGCTGGGCGCTGTTGGGCGAGGCCCTGAACCTGACCATCATCGGCGCACTGGTGCTGGTCTCGGGCGGGGTGTTGCTGATCAACCTCAGGCCACGCGCGGCCTAGGTGCCGCAAAAGGTCCGGGCGACGATCTGGTCCTTGGTGGGCGCGCGGGCATAGGCGCTGTTGGCGGGCTGATGGTCAAAGGGCTGTTGCAGAACGGCGTTCAGGGCGTGGAACGGGGCGAAATCGCCGGTCAGCCCGGCCTGGATCGCCTCTTCGATGCGGTGATTGCGCGGGATAAAGGCCGGGTTGGCGGCGCGCAGGCGGGTCTCGGCCCCCGGCGCATCGCGGCCCAGCCGCGCCTGCCAACCGGTATTCCACTGATCAAACGCCTCGGGTTCAACAAACTGATCGCGGGCGCTGCCATTGGCCAAGGCACGGAACGTATTGGTGAAATCCGCCCCCAATTGCGCCATCCGGTCCAGCAGGGCGTGGATCAGATCGGGGTCGTTATCCTCAAGGGTGGTCAGGCCCAGCTTGGCGCGGAACTCGGCCAGCCACGCGTCGCGGAACAGGTCGGGGAAGGCGTGCAATTCGGCGGTTGCGGCCTCGATCGCGGCGTTTTCATCCGGCCCCATCAGCGGCAACAGCGCCGACCCCAACTGAGCCAGATTCCACACCGCGATATCGGGCTGGCGCGCAAAGGCATAGCGCCCGCGCGCGTCGATCGAGCTGAACACCTTGTCCGGGTGATAGGCATCCATAAAGGCGCAGGGGCCATAGTCGATGGTCTCGCCCGAGACGGTCATATTGTCGGTATTCATCACCCCGTGGATAAACCCGACCCCCATCCAGCGCGCGATCAACCGGGCCTGCGCGGCAATGACATGGCGCAGCAACTCCAGCGCGGTTTCGGCCTGAGGGTAATGGCGGGCGATCACGTGATCGGTCAGGGCTTGCAGGCCAGCCAGATCGCCACGCGCCGCGAAATACTGAAACGTGCCGACGCGGATATGGCTGGCGGCAACGCGGGTCAGAACCGCCCCGGGCAGGCCACGCTCGCGGATCACATAGTCGCCGGTCGTCACCGCCGCCAAGGCGCGGGTGGTGGGAATGCCCAGCCGGTGCATCGCCTCAGAGACGATATATTCACGCAGAACCGGCCCCAGCGCGGCGCGGCCATCGCCACGACGGCTGAACGGGGTTGGCCCGGCGCCCTTCAGTTGAATGTCGCGGCGCTGACCGGTGCGGTCGATCACCTCGCCCAGCAGGATCGCGCGCCCGTCACCCAGTTGCGGCACCCAACCGCCGAACTGGTGCCCGGCATAGGCTTGCGCCAGCGGCTCGGCCCCCATCGGCACGTGATTGCCGGCGAATGTCGCGACACCCATGGGGCTGCGCAGCGCCTCGGCGTCCAGACCCAACTCGGCCGCCAGCCCTTCGTTCAACGCGATCAGCACCGGGTCCGACACCGGAGTCGGATCCAGCCGGGCATAGAAATGGCCGGGCAGGCGGGCATAGGAATTGTCGAACGGCAAAGACAGCGGCATGGGCGGACCTTTCACCATTAAAGTAATGCCGCACATGCGACTTTTCCAGCGGCATCGACCTGTGGCCGGGGTGGCGCCACGCAAAAGGGCGCCGAACCCGGTCCGGTGCCCTTGCAATAGCAGTCAGAGATCGGCGCCTCAGCCGTCGAAATCGACGGTCTCGACCAACCGCAAAGCCTCGGCCCTAAGCGGCGCCAGGTCCATCAGGTTGACGTTATCGGGCGTCACGGTGCCCCAGCTTTGCACCAGATCCGACGCCTCGGTACCGGGAACGACCGGGTATTCGTGGTTTACCTTGGCATAGATTTCTTGCGCCGTGGCCGAGGTCAGGAACTCCATCAGTTTCAGTGCGTCGTCATGGTTGGGCGCGGATTTGGTCATCGCCACGCCGGACACGTTCATATGGGTGCCGCCGCCTTCAAACACCGGGAACAGAACGTTAACCGAATCGGCCCATTCTTTCTGTTCCGGATCGGCCAGCATTTCCCCCATGTAATAGGTGTTCCCCAATGAAATATCGCATTCACCGGCCCAGATCGCCTTGACCTGCGCACGGTCATTGCCCTGCGGCTTGCGGGCCAGATTGGCCTTCAGACCTTCCAGCCAGGTCTTGGTATAGTCCTCGCCGTGGTGCGCGATCATCGCCGCGACCAGCGCCAGCGTATAGCTATGCGCGCCCGAGCGGGTGCAGATCCGGCCCTGCCATTTCGGATCGGTCAGATCCTCGTAGGTGGTCACGTCCGACGGATCGACCCGATCCTTGGCGGCATAAACGATGCGGGCGCGGCTGGTGATGCCGAACCACTGATTGCCGGGATCGCGGAACTCGACCGGGATATTCGCGGTCAGGATCTCGCTGTTCACCGGCTGGGTCACGCCACCGTTCACCGCCTCGGCCAGACGGGCGATATCGACGGTCAGGATCAGATCGGCGGGCGACCGCGCGCCCTCGGCTTGCAGACGCTCAACCAGCCCCTTGTCGATGAACGACACATTGGTTTCGATCCCGGTCTCGGTGGTGAAAGCGTCCAGCAGCGGCTGGATCAATTCAGGCTGACGATAGGAATAGATGTTCACATCGGCCATCGCGGG
>NZ_JBFHDW010000119.1:0-7833 GCF_041584535.1 Actibacterium sp.
CCATCCTCGCCGCGATTGCCGGGGCGCTGTATTACCCGCAAGCGGGTATCATCAACCCAGCCGAAATGGCCCCTATCGCCAGTATCTATCTGGCGGTCTGGGTGGCGATTGGCGGGCGTGGGCGTCTTTATGGCGCGGTGATCGGCGCGGCCTTCGTGTCGCTGGTGTCAACCTGGTTCACCGGCGGTCAGGCCCCGGATATCCCGCTGGGCTTTTACACGATCAAATGGGTCGATTGGTGGCTGGTGCTGCTGGGTCTCAGCTTTGTCGCGGTGACGCTGTTCGCGCCGCAAGGCATTGGCGGCCTGTTCGATCTGATCGCCGGACATAAACGCCCCAGCCGCGGCGGTGCCGATCTGGGACCGGATGCCGGCAGTCTGCAGGAAAGGGAGGCCGTGGAATGAGCACGCTTCTTGAGGTCTCGGGCATCTCGGTCACCTTTGACGGGTTCCGCGCCATCAACAACCTGTCCTTTGGCATCGGATCGTCGGAAATGCGCGCGATCATCGGGCCGAACGGCGCTGGCAAGACCACGTTCATGGATATCGTCACCGGCAAGACCCGCCCCGACGAGGGCCGCGTAGTCTGGGGTGAGAAATCGATCAACCTTCTGAAGATGAACGAAAGCCAGATCGCCCGCGCCGGCATTGGCCGCAAATTCCAGCGCCCGACCGTGTTCGAGGATCAGACGGTTCTGGAAAACCTGATCATGGCGCTGAAAAAGACCCGCACGCCGCTGTCGGTTCTGGGCTATCGCCGCAGCGCCGAGGATGTCGGCCGGGTCGAGACCCTGGCCGACGAGATCGGGCTGAAAGCCGAACTGCCGCGCAAGGCGGGCGAGCTGGCGCATGGGCAAAAGCAATGGCTGGAAATCGGCATGTTGCTGGCGCAGGAACCGCGCCTGCTGCTGGTCGATGAACCGGCCGCCGGCATGAGCCCGGCCGAGCGCGAACACACCACCGCGCTGTTGGTCGAGGCCGCCAAAACCCGCGCCGTGGTCGTGGTCGAGCATGACATGGAATTCGTGCGGCGGCTGAATTGCAAGGTGACGGTGTTCCACGAGGGCTCGGTTCTGGCCGAGGGCAGTCTGGACCACGTCACCGCGAATAAAGACGTCATCGACGTATATCTGGGGCGCTGAGAGATGCTGGAAACCAAGAACCTGACCCTGCATTACGGTGGCAGCCAGATCCTGTATGGCATCGACATGCAGGCCGAGACCGGCAAGATCACCTGTGTGATGGGCACCAATGGCGTTGGCAAGACCAGCCTGCTGAAGGCGCTGTCGGGCACGCATCACCGCTCGGGCGGCGAGGTGGTGCTGAATGGCGAATCTCTGGCCAAACCGGCGGCGCATCAACTGGCGCATAAGGGCGTGGGATACGTGCCGCAGGGGCGGATGATCTTTCCGCTGCTGACCGTGCGCGAGAACATGGAAACCGCCTATGCCTGCCTGCCCCGTGGCGAGCACATGATCCCGGACGAGATTTACGAGCTGTTCCCGGTGCTGAAGGAAATGCAGCACCGGCGCGGCGGCGACTTGTCGGGCGGGCAGCAACAGCAACTGGCCATCGCCCGCGCGATGATCACCAAGCCCAAGCTGTTGCTGCTGGACGAACCGACCGAGGGCATCCAGCCCAATATCATTCAACAGATCGGCCGGGTGATCGAATATCTGCGCGATCAGAACACCATGGCGATCGTGCTGGTCGAACAATTCTTCAGCTTTGCCTACGGGCTGGCCGACAGTTTCTATGTGCTGAATCAGGGCCGGGTGACCCTGAGCGGCGCCAAGGCGGATGTGGCCGAAGACAAACTGCTGGCAGCGGTTTCGGTCTAGGTCGGGATTTGAGTATTTAGACCAAGAAAAAGACCAAGGGGGCGCCGCGTGTTGGCGCCCCTAGTAGTTTTGCATCTTGCGGATCTGCGCCATGCGGTTGGCGGCGGTGATCGCCTCGCCCAGCGTGGTGACGCCCTCGGCCTCAAGCAGGCGCAGCATGTGCAGGAACACCTCGGCGGTGGCCTGCGTGTCACCCATGGCGGTGTGGCGCAGTTCGGGCGGGATCAGCACACCGAACCGTTCGGCCAGCGCGTCCAGCGTGTGCTGGGACGAATGGTCGAACAGCACCGCCGACAGCAGCACCGTGCACAGAACCGGCTGGTCAAAGGTGCGGCCGATCTGGGTTTCCTTGAGCTTGAGGAAGGTCATGTCGAACGGCGCGTTATGCGCGACCAGCACTGCGCCCTGACAGAAGTCATGGAAATCACGCCCGGCCTGCGCGATCTGGGGGGCGCCGACGATCATCTCGTTGCTGATGTGATGCACCGCGGTCGAGGCCGCCGGGATGTTGCGCTTGGGATCGACCAGCGTATCGAACACCTCGCCCTTCAGGATGCGGCCATTGACGATGCGCACCCCGGCGATCTGCACGATCTCGTCGCCCTGTCGCGGGGTCAGGCCGGTGGTTTCGGTGTCGAACACCACAAAGCTGAGTTCCGAGAGTTTTTGGTCGGCCAGATCGGCGTCGATGGTATTTTGCGACAGGTTGAAGTCGTAGAATTCCGGGCGGGCATCGACCGGCGTCAGCGCGCGGGCCTGCGCCGCTAGCAGCGGCAGCACCATCCGGTGGTCGTCGCCGTGACCTTCGGACCAGACCTCGGTGCGGTGACCGTCCAGCGCGTCGCGGCCGGAATACTGGCCATAGCCCTCGGACAGCGGTTCCTTGATCCAGCGTTCCAGCATGCCATCGGTGGCCTCGGGGCCGGTCCAGCCGAGGATCAGCCAGATTTCCTTGCCCTGCGGTTCGGCCCGCAAGGTGAAGCTGTGGCGCGCCGGGTCGGCCAGCAGGCCACGAGCGATCATATCGGTCAGTTCCAAAATGGCGAAGCCGTCGCATTTCAGGAATTGTTCCTCGCCCTCGACCTTGAACACCCGGTCGTGGCGGGCCTTCATCGCGTCGAAAATATCGCTGGAGGCGACCGAGGACATCGGCCAGTGCCGGGCAAGGGCCTCTTCGTGGCGGGCGCTCATTTCGCTGAGGGTGGCGCTCATTTCGGCCACCTCGTCGCGCATCGCGTGCCGGAACATCGATTGCGAGGTCACGTCCATATCCGGGTCGGCATGCAGCACATCCAGCACCATGTTCAGCGCGGCGGTGCGGCGGCGCACCCGTTCCAGCAGCGCGTTGAACAGGTGGTCGCGTTCGGCGTGGGCTTCCAGATCTTCGGTGGCATCGTGGAAAATCACCACATAGCCATGGCGTTCGCCATTGTTGATGACCGGGCTGACGCGGGCCAGAAACATCTTGTTGCCATCAATGCTGGCGGTCAGGAAACTTTCAGCCTCGTCCTGACCACGGGCCAGCCGGGCCTCAAGCCGGGACAGCGCATGGGTCAGGGGTTCGGGGCGCAGAAAGCCGGACAGCGGACGGCCAAGACCCAGATTGCCCAGCAGGCCGTGCGCCTCGCGGTTATAAAGCATCACCCGCAGGTCGGGGGTGGCGACAACCACGCCCTCGGCCAGATCGCGCAGCAGCACCGCGAACAGGGCTTTCTCGCTGTTCAGGCGGGCGGTTTCCTCTTCGATCAGGCGGTCCTGAGCGGCGCGGGTTTCGGCCAAAGCCTGATGAATGGCATTCGCCGCCGGGGCCAGCGCGCCAAGATAGCGCGCCCGTTCCTGATCGATATCGATATCGATATCGGCCTGTGCGCGGGTGTTCAGGTCCGAGGCCAGCGCAAGGATCGGCTTGGCCACGTTTTCGTCGAACAGGAAGGCGACCCAGACCGCCAGCCCCGACAGGCCCGCCACACCGGCCACGCCGGCGATGATGAAACTATCAACCGGCACCCCCGCCCCGGCGCGGCTGGCGCCCCACCACAGGCCCGCGATGACCGCGCCCGCGCCGCCCAGCGCCAGAGCGACGAAGAACAGCGCGAACCGCGCCCGCAACCCCAACCGCTCACGCATCGCCGGACTCCGTCGTCAACAACTCGTCGATCTTGGCGACCAGTTCCTTGGCGGAAAACGGTTTGGTCATAAAGGCGTCGGCCCCAAGGGCCAGACCCTTGCGACGCTCGACCTCGCCGCCGCGGGCGGTCATCATCAGGATGCGCACCGCGTTCAGCGCCGGATCACGGCGGATGGTCTGACAGACCTCATAACCCGACCGCCCCGGCAACATCACGTCCAGAACGATCAGGTCCGGCATGTGGTCAGCCACTGCTGTCAGCGCGGCATCGCCGTCGCCCACCCGGTGCATTTCATAGCCCTGCTTGCCGATCAGATAGCCCAGCGCCAGAGCGATATTGTCTTCGTCCTCAACTAAAAGAACCTTTTTCGCCATTCGGAACCTCCTCTTTCCTCAGGCGTTACACAGCACCTCATACAACTTGTCGTCGGTTGTAATCGGCATCCAATCCGCGTTTGCCACCGGATCGGCCAATGCTGCCTCGCTGACATTCGCCAGCGCCGGCAAAGCGCAATTGACGAATTGAGGCACCATCGAAGGCGCCCTCCAGCGCCCGTAGAGATACATGTTGAACAGGCGCACATCCGGCGCGGCCGGGTTGCGCTGAACCGAGGCCAGATCGACCGCCATCAGGCGCGTGACTTGCGGCTTGGCATAGGTCCAGGGCTTCCACATGATTTTCGAGCCAACCTCGCGCACCACGACCACGCCTTCGGGAAAGGCCTCGGCGGTGCGCTTGGCCCATGTGTTTTCCGACCACATGGTAAAGCCGATCATCGCCAGACCGGCGGCTGCGGGCAGCATCCAGCGCGGCAGGCGACCGCCCGCAAGCCGGTTCAGCAGCATCATCACCCCGGCTGCACCCATCCCGGCAGCGACAGTCGCGATCAGTTCTAGAAACATACTCATCGATTTTCCTCAGGCGCCCTGGCTGTGGCCAAGCGCCGAT
The DNA here is from genome assembly GCF_041584535.1 of Actibacterium sp. GTDB lineage: Bacteria > Pseudomonadota > Alphaproteobacteria > Rhodobacterales > Rhodobacteraceae > Actibacterium_D. Next base: position 4,918 of record NZ_JBFHDW010000119.1, read on the forward strand.
TGCATTGTCTTGATTACCATGAACGCGTCGCGCAGATGGCTGCGCTCGAGATCGGACAGCCGATCCGGAGCCATGAAGTTGTCGGGTTTATCCCCGGCGCGAATTTGCCGGGCCTGATGTTGCAGCCGGGTCTCGGCGATCAGGTCATAGGCGTCGATCAGGTCATGCGCCCCGGACGCCGACACCACACCGGCGTCGCGGGCGGCTTCCAGTCGGCTGCGGGTGTTCACCTCGGTCAGGCCGCCTTGCAGGGTATAGACCCGACCCAGATCGACCACCGGCACCACGCCGGTATGCTTGAGGTCCAGCATGTTCTTGTGCTCGCCCGAGCGGATCAGCGAGAACCCCCGGAACAGGCTGATCGGCGGCGAATGCTTCAGCGAGTTGGCGATCATATGGGCGACAAAGATCGAGTTCCCCCGCGCCATGCGCAGCGTCTCGGCCTGCAACTCGTGAAACAGCGCAGCGTCGCCGCCAATCGGGCGCAGGTCGAACATCACCGAGGCCAGCATTTGCGCCTCGGTGTCGGGCTGGGCGATCCAGCGGTCGAAATAACCGCGCCAGACTTTCAGCGGTTGCCGCCAGCGGTCAGCGGTCGCCATCATGTCGCCGGGGCAATAGACAAACCCACAGGTGTTCAGCCCGTCCGAGACGAATTTTGCCAGCGCGGCGAAATAGGCGTCGTCCTCGGGCGTCATGGCGTCGTCGATGATCAGGCAATTGTCCTGATCGGAAACCCCGGTCTGTTCGCGCCGGCCCTGACTGCCGCAAGCCGCCCAGAGATAGCGCACCGGCGCCGGGCCAAGCCGGGCCTCGCCCAGCGCCAGCAGGCGGCGGGTGATGGCGTCGGTCAGGTCGGTGATGCGGCGGGTGATGGATTCGTGCCGCGCGCCTGAACCGACAAGCTGAACCAGCATTTCAGGCACATTGGTCATCAGCGCGGCCATCTGTTCAGCCGTGTCGCATTTGACCAGTTCGGAAATCATATGGCTGGCGGTCGCCGCCTGTTTGCGCACCAGATCGGTCGAGCCGATCAGCCCGATCAGGCGGCCATGTTCCTGCACCGGCAGGTGGCTGATCTTGTTGTCGGCCAGCATCATCAGCGCATCCAGACCGACATCGGTCGGCGCGATGGTGATCGGGTTGCGGGTCATGACCTGCGCGACCGGCAGATCGGCGGACAGGCCCTCGGCCAGCACCTTGTTGGTCAGGTCGTTCTTGGTGATGATCCCGGTCAGGGCATCATCCTGAACCACCATCACCGACGAAATCCGGTTGTCGCGCATGATGCGGGCGACATCGCTGATCGTCGCGTCTTCGGCACAGGTGATCGGGGTGCGCGCCATCAGGTCGCGGACATGCAGCGCGGTCAGGCCGGTCGCAGCCGTGGGCGCAGCGGGGGTGGTGGTCGGGGCCGAGCGTTCGAACCAGGCGGCGAAACCGGCGTCGCCCGCCATCAGATCGGCGAAATCATCCGCCGGCAGCAGGATCGCCCGCGACTTGACCGCCGCCACGGCGGTCAGCATCGCCGCGCCTTTGCGCAGCAGGCCGCGTTCGCCCATGATGTCGCCGGGACCGCGCTGGGTGACGACCTCGTCACCATCGCCGCGCACGTCAAACCGTCCGGCCATGACAATATACAGGCCGTCCAGATTCTGGTCGCGGTTGAACAGGGCATCGCCCTGCGCCACCTCGACGGTGGTCAAATTCGGAACAATACGCGCGACCGTTTCGCGCGGCAGCGCGTCGAACGGAGCATATTGCGTCAGAGCTTTCAGGAAATCGGTGTGTGTGTCCGCCACGGACAGCCTCCTGCGCTGTGGATCTTGTTGCTCACGCCGGACCCGGTCGGGTCGCGCAGGCCCACCTTAGGGCACAAAAAGCATTCCGGCGATGCAATCTTAGATCACACCGCCGGAAAGAGGGAGAGGACAAACTGCCCTCTCCTTGATTTTCAGCGATCCTTAGTGATCGACAGCGCCACCGGCGCCACGCGGCACACGAACGCTTTCGACCAGTTCCTGGATCTCTGCCGGGGGTTCTTCGGTTGCGTTCGAAACAACGATTGCAACAACGAAGTTCAGCAGAGCACCAACCGCACCGAACGAGGTCGATTTGACGGTCAGCAGCAGCGGATCAGCGTCGCTGAAGCTGGCGGTGCTGGCGACAAAGAACCAACCTTTGTGCAGGAAGATGTAGATCAGGGTCGACAGCAGACCGACGACCATACCCGCAACAGCGCCTCTGTTGTTAATGCGCTTGCTGAAGATACCCATCATCAGAGCCGGGAAGATCGACGCAGCAGCCAGACCAAAGGCCAAGGCCACGGTCTGAGCCGCGAAGCCCGGAGGGTTAAGACCGAAGTAGGTCGCGACTGCGATGGCAACAGCCATGGCAACACGGGCCGACATCAGTTCGCCTTTTTCCGAGATACCCGGATTCAGCTGACCCTTGATCAGGTCGTGCGAGATCGACGACGAGATCGCAAGCAGCAGACCGGCAGCGGTCGACAGCGCAGCAGCAAGACCACCCGCAGCCACCAGACCGATCACCCAGCCGGGCAGGTTGGCGATTTCGGGGTTGGCCAGCACCAGGATGTCGCGGTTGAACTTGGTCAGTTCGTTACCGGTCCAGCCCGAAGCTTCAGCACGCTCTTTCATTGCGGGCGAGGCATCGTTGTAGAACTGAATCTTGCCATCGCCGTTCTTGTCTTCCCAACCCAGAAGGCCGGTTTTTTCCCAGGTCTTCATCCAGTTGTATTTGGGATCCGAATTGATCTGAGCCAGCGACACAGCCTCAGACTGCGTGCCATTCGGCCACATCAGGTCGGTGATGTTCAGACGAGCCATCGCACCAACAGCCGGAGCAGTCAGATACAGCAGCGCGATGAACACCAGTGCCCAGCCAGCCGACCAA
>NZ_JBFHDW010000120.1:0-7750 GCF_041584535.1 Actibacterium sp.
GGGATGCCGTTCGGGGTTCTGGCGTTGCTTGAACGCTGGCGCACAGTGCGGATTCTGGGCGGGGGTGCCACATGAGAGGCCTGCCGAAACTGAGCCGCCGTCTGGTGCTGGAAGCGCCGCAACGGCTGCCGGATGGGGCGGGCGGGTTCGTTCAGTCATGGGGGCCGCTGGGGTCGATGTATGCCGAGGTTTTGCCGGGGTCGGGGCGTGAGGTGGCCGGGCAAAGCGTGGCCCTGTCGCGGCTGAGCTATCGCATCACCGTGCGCGGCGCGCCGGTGGGTGCCAGTTTCCGCCCCAAACCCGACCAGCGCTTTCGTGAGGGCGACCGCATTTTCCGCATTCTGGCCGTGACCGAACGCGATGCGCGCGCGGCCTATCTGACCTGTTACGCCGAAGAGGAGGGCGCGGCATGAGCTATGGCGCGGCAGCTGCCTTGCAGGCGGCGGTGTATCAATGGCTGACCTCGGATGTGGCGCTGACCCAATTGGTCGGCAGTGCGATCTATGACGCGGTGCCGCCGGGCGACCTGCCCGAGCTGTATGTCAGCCTTGGACCCGAGGACGTGCGCGACCGCTCGGACAAGACCGGCGGCGGCGCGGTGCATGTGTTTACGGTGTCGGTGGTCAGCAGCGCGGCGGGTTTCGCCAGCGCCAAGGCCGCCGCAGTGGCGGTGTCTGACGCATTGGTGGATGCGCCGCTGGCGCTGAGCCGCGGGGCGTTGGTCGGTCTGGCCTTTGACAAGGCACGGGCGCGGCGGGTGCAGGACGGCGACATCCGCCGGATCGACCTGACCTTTCGGGCCCGCGTCGATGACGAATAATTCAATTCAGGAGTGAGAACATGGTGGCCCAAAACGGCAAGGACCTTTTGATCAAGCTCGACCTGACCGGGGATGGCCAGTTCGACACTATTGCGGGCCTGCGCGCCACGCGGATCAGCTTTAACGCCGAGCAGGTGGATGTGACCAGTCTGGAAAGTCAGGGCGGCTGGCGTGAATTGCTGGCCGGGGCCGGGGTGAAATCGGCCTCGATCTCGGGCTCGGGCGTGTTCAAGGATGCGGGCACGGATGAGCGCGCGCGGCAAATCTTTTTCGACGGCGAAGTGCCGAATTTTCAGGTGATCATCCCGGACTTCGGCGTTGTCGAAGGGCCGTTCCAGATCACCTCGGTCGAATATGCCGGCAGCTATAACGGAGAAGCGACCTATGAGCTGAGCCTCGCGTCGGCCGGGGTTCTGAGCTTTACGGCGCTGTGATGGTGAACCCCTATGCGGGCGAGGTGGCGCTGGTTCTGGATGGCCAGCGCCACGCCTTGAAGCTGACGCTTGGCGCCTTGGCTGAACTGGAAACCGCGCTGCAGACCGGCACGCTGATCGGGTTGATCGAACGCTTTGAAACTGGGGCTTTTTCGACCCGCGATGTGCTGGCCCTGCTGTTGGCTGGGCTGCGGGGTGGCGGCTGGCACGGCACCTCCGGCGATTTGGCCGGGGCCGAGATCGGCGGCGGGCCGGTCGAGGCGGCGCGGGTTGCCGGGGCGCTGATTGCCCGCGCCTTTACCGTTCCGGGTGACCATGACGCGGTTTGACTGGCCCGGTCTGATGCGGGCCGGGTTGCTGGGGCTGCGCCTGCGCCCGGATCAGTTCTGGGCGCTGACCCCGGCGGAATTGCTGCTGATGCTGGGGCATGGCAGCGGCCCGGCTCCGATGGCGCGCGACCGGCTGAACGAGCTGGCCCGCGCCTTTCCCGACACCAAAGAAAGGTCTGAGACATGAGCGAGCTGGACAAGTTCGACGACCAGATTGCGTCGCTGGAGGACAATCTGGCGCAAAGCACTGCGCAGGCGATTCAGTTCGATGTCGAACTGGCCCGGATGCGCGAAAGCGTCAGCCTGACCAGCCGCGAGGTCGGCACGTTGTCGCGTTCGATCGGGCGCGGGTTGCGCAGTGCCTTCGAGGGGCTGGTGTTCGACGGGATGAAACTGTCGGACGCGTTGAAACAGGTCAGCCAGTCGATCTCGCAAGCGGCATATAACGCCGCGATCACGCCGGTTCAGAACCAGCTGGGCGAATGGATTGCCGCCGGGGTTGAGGGCATTGTCGGCAGCATGGTGCCTTTCGCCAAGGGCGGCTCGTTCACCCAAGGCCGGGTGATGCCCTTTGCCACCGGCGGTGTGGTCAGCAACCCGACCTATTTCCCGATGCGCGGCGGAACCGGGCTGATGGGCGAGGCCGGTCCCGAGGCGATCATGCCGCTGACCCGCGGTGCCGATGGCCGCCTTGGGGTGCAGGCCCGGGGCGGCGGGCAAGCGGTTCACGTCACGATGAATATCACCACCCCGGACGTGCAGGGGTTCCAGCGCAGTCAAAGCCAGATCGCCGCCGCCATGGGCCGCGCGATGAGCCGCGGCCGTCGTAACACTTAAGGAGAGCGTCATGGCATTTCACGAGGTTCGATTTCCTGCCAACTTAAGCTTCGGCTCGGTCGGCGGGCCGGAACGGCGCACTGAGATCGTGACACTGGCCAACGGGTTCGAGGAACGCAACACGCCGTGGGAACACGCCCGCCGTCGCTATGACGCCGGGGTGGGGCTGCGGTCTTTGGACGATGTCGAGGCGTTGATCGCGTTTTTTGAGGCCCGGCGTGGCCAGTTGAACGGATTCCGCTGGAAGGACTGGTCGGATTTCAAATCCTGCAAGCCCTCGGGCACCGTCGGTGCGCTGGATCAGAAGATCGCGGTCGGGGACGGTGAGACCAAGGTGTTTCAACTGACCAAGACCTATATTTCGGGCGGGGAAAGCTATGTGCGCACCATCCGCAAGCCGGTTCTTGGCACGGTCAAAGTGGCGGTCGACAGCGATCCTCTGGTCGAAAGTATCGGCTTTGACGTCGATCTGAACGCCGGGCTGGTGACGTTGACCGACGCGCCGGATATCGGGGTGCCGATCACGGCCGGGTTCGAATTCGACGTGCCGGTGCGGTTTGATACCGACACGATTCAGACCTCGGTCTCCAGCTTTCGCGCCGGTGATGTGCCACGGGTTCCGATCGTGGAGGTGCGGCTGTGAGCGGGATGAGCGATCAGTTTCAAGCGCATCTGGACAGTGGCGCCACGACCCTGTGCCGGTGCTGGGCGGTGACGCGGCGCGACGGGCAGGTGTTGGGCTTTACCGACCATGACGGGGCGCTGGCGTTCGAGGGCATCAGCTTTCGCGCCAATACCGGCATGAGCGCCCGCGCCCTGACCCAGACCACCGGCCTGTCGGTCGACAATACCGAGGCGGTCGGCGCGCTGTCGGATGCGGCGGTGTCCGAGGCGGATATTCTGGCCGGGCGCTATGACGGCGCCGGGGTCAAGGCGTGGCTGGTGAACTGGGCTAACCCGGACGACCGGATCGTGCAATTCGTCGGCGAGATCGGCGAGCTGATGCGCGCCGGTGGCGCCTTTCGGGCCGAGCTGCGCGGTCTGACCGAGATTCTGAACCAGCCGCAAGGCCGGGTTTACCAGCATGCTTGCACGGCGGTGCTGGGCGACGGGCTGTGCCGGTTCGATCTGGGTCAGAGCGGCTATGTGCATCGGGCGCAGGTCGAAGAGGTTGACGCGGCGCGGGTGTTCCGCTTCACCGGTCTGAACAGCTATGAGCCGCGCTTGTTCGAGGCCGGTCTGCTGACGCTGACAAGTGGGCCGGGGGCTGGTGCCCGCGGTGTCATCAAGAATGACCGCTATATCAGCGGCACCCGCGTGGTTGAACTGTGGGAAAGCCTGCGGGTCGCGGTGCAGCCGGGCGATGATTTGACGCTGACGGTGGGCTGCGACAAGCGGGCCGCGACCTGCCGGAGCAAATTTGTCAATTTCGAGAATTTTCGCGGTTTTCCGCATATCCCGGGCGAGGACTGGCTGATCAGCTATCCGACCAAGGGTGGCGCGAATGATGGCGGCAGCCTGACGTGACGACGGACACAGGTGCCCGCGCGGTCCAGATCGCGCGGCAGTGGCTGGGCACGCCTTATCGGCATCAGGGTTCGGTCCTTGGCGCGGGTGCGGATTGTCTGGGCCTGATCCGTGGCATCTGGCGCGGTCTTTATGGCGCGGAACCGCTGCCGGTGCCGCCCTATACGCGCGATTGGTCGGAACCCGGCGGGCACGAGGTTCTGTGGCAAGCCCTGGACACGGTCCTGCGGGCCAAGCCGGTGCCCGAGGCTGCGCTTGGTGATGTCATTCTGTTTCGGATGAAATCGGGGGCGGTGGCCAAGCATCTGGGGGTTCAGACCTGCGTCGGCGCCCGGGCCGGATTCATTCATGCCTATTGGGGTCATGGGGTGGTGGATAGTCCGCTCAGCCCCCCTTGGGCGCGCCGGATCGTGGCGCGCTTTGCATTTCGAGACGGGGAGTAAGCGACAATGGCAACGATTGTTCTGTCAGCGGTCGGCGCGGCGGTGGGTTCGGCGGTGGGGGGCTCGGTTCTGGGCCTGTCCAGCGTGGTCATCGGGCGGGCGGTCGGCGCCACGCTGGGCCAGGTGATTGACCAGACGCTGATGGGCAGCGGTTCGGCCGCGGTCGAGACCGGCAAGGTCGATCGCTTTCGCCTGACCGGTGCCAGCGAAGGTGCGGCGGTGAACCGGCTTTATGGCCGCAACCGCATGTCCGGTCAGGTGATCTGGGCCTCGCGGTTTCTGGAAAGCACCGACAGCAGCGGCGGTGGCAAGACCTCGGGGCCCGAGGTCATCAGCTATAGCTATTCGGTCAGTCTGGCGATCGCGATTTGCGAGGGGCAGATCCTGCGCCTTGGCCGGGTCTGGGCCGATGGGGTCGAGATGGCCAAGGACGATCTGAACCTGCGGCTGTATCACGGCACCGAGGACCAGCTTCCCGATCCCAAGATGGAGGCGGTCGAAGGCGTGGGTCTGGTGCCCGCCTATCGCGGCATTGCTTATGTGGTGATCGAGGATCTGCCGCTGGCGCCGCATGGCAACCGGGTGCCACAGTTCAGTTTCGAGGTCGTCCGGGCGGTGCCGACTGACGATATCGACCAAAAGGCGCTGAGCGACATCGTGCCCGGCGTGGCCCTGATCCCCGGCACTGGCGAATATGCGCTGGCGATGACGCCGGTCTATTACGGTGAAAATCCCGGCGAAAGCGCTGCGGCGAACATCAACACGCCTTCGGGCAAGACCGATTTCGCCACCTCGCTGGAGGTGCTGAATGACGAGATGACGGCCTGTAACGCCGCGCTGCTGGTGTCGTGCTGGTTCGGCGACGACCTGCGCGCGGGGCATTGCAGGTTGCAGCCCAAGGTCAACCAGAACTCGGTTTTCGCTGAACCGATGGAATGGATGGTGTCGGGGCTGACCCGGGCCGAGGCGTTGGAAGTGCCGGTTCAGGACGACCGCCCGGTCTATGGCGGCACCCCGGCCGATCATGCGGTGGTCGAGGCGATCACAGCGCTGAAGGCCGCAGGCAAGGCGGTGACGTTTTATCCGTTCATCCTGATGGATCAGGTGGCCGGGAACGACTTGCCCGACCCCTATAGCGATGCGGTTGGGCAAGCGAACCTGCCGTGGCGCGGGCGGATCACCACGGACTATGCGCCGGGGGTGCCGGGCTCGACCGATCGCACCGCCGCCGCCGAGGCCGAGGTTGCTGCGTTTTTCGGAGCTGCTCAGCCCGGCGATTTTCAGGTCGATCTGGACCCGGCCTATGCGGGTTTGACCGAGGTGCCGCCGGGCCTGCCCCTGCCGCCCGCATTGCTGGGGGGCAATTCGACGGTCAGCTATAGTGGACCGGCAGAATGGTCTTATCGCCGGTTTATTCTGCATTACGCGCATCTTTGTGCCGCCGTGGGCGGGGTCGGGGCGTTCTGCATCGGCTCGGAAATGCGCGGCCTGACCCGGATTCGCGGGGCCGGTGACACCTTCCCGGCGGTTGAGGCGCTGAAGGCGCTGGCGGCGGATGTGCGCACGATTTTGGGGCCTGAGGTCAAGATTGGCTATGCGGCGGACTGGTCGGAATATTTTGGCTATCAGCCTCAGGATGGCTCGGGCGATGTGTATTTCCATCTGGACGCGCTGTGGTCCGATCCGAATATCGATTTCATCGGGATCGACAATTACATGCCGATGTCGGATTGGCGCGATGGCGACGATCATGCCGATGTGGCGTGGGAGACGATCTATGATCTGGACTATCTGCGCGCCAATATCGAGGGTGGCGAGGGTTATGATTGGTATTACGCCAATCAGGCCGCCGCAGACGCGCAGCGCCGGACGCCGATCAGCGATGGCGCTTACGGCGAGGATTGGGTGTTCCGCTATAAGGACATCCGCAACTGGTGGTTGAACCCGCATTACCAGCGGATTGCCGGGGTGCGTCAGGCCAGCCCGACAGATTGGGTGCCGCAATCCAAGCCGGTCTGGTTCACCGAATTCGGCTGTGCCGCCATCGACAAGGGCACCAACCAACCGAACAAGTTCCTTGACCCGAAATCGTCGGAATCGGCGCTGCCGGCTTATTCCTCGGGGCTGCGGGACGATTTGTTGCAGCAGCAATATCTGCGGGCGATGATCGGCTATTGGTCGGACCCGGCGCGCAATCCGGTATCGGTTGAATATGACGGTCCGATGATCGACATGGCGCGCGCTCATGTCTGGGCCTGGGATGCGCGGCCCTATCCGCATTTCCCGGCCAATACCGAGCTTTGGGGCGATGGCGCCAATTACGCGCGCGGGCATTGGCTGAATGGTCGGGCGTCGGCGCAGTCTTTGGCGGCGGTCGTGGCCGAGATTTGCGCACAGTCCGGGGTCGATGGGGTGGAGGCGTCGCGGCTTTACGGGTTGGTGCGCGGCTATGCGATCAACGACATTCAGGGCGCGCGATCCAGCCTGCAACCGCTGATGCTGGCCTATGGGTTCGACGCGGTCGAGCGCGACGGTCAACTGCGGTTCCAAAGCCGGGGCAACCGGGTGGATGGCGCGATCAGCGTTGGTGAACTGGCCGTAACCGGCGAGACCGAGGGCGATTTTGAGATGATCCGGGCGCCACGGGCGGAAACTGCGGGGCGGGTGCGGCTGAATTTCGTCGAATCCGAAGGTGATTACGAGACCCGCTCGGCCGAGGCGATCTTTCCCGATGAGGCGACGCTGGGCATTTCGGTATCGGATGTGCCGCTGGTGCTGACCCAGACCGAGGGTCGCGGCATTGCCGAGCGCTGGCTGGCTGAGGCGCGGGTGGCGCGCGACCGGGCACGGTTCGCGCTGCCGCCGTCGCGGATGGATCTGGGCGCGGGCGACGTGGCCGAGTTGCAAACCGCCGTCGGGCGGTCGTTGTTCCGCATCGACCGCGTCGAGCAGGGCGCGGCGCAGTTGATCGAGGCCGTGCGGGTCGAACCTTCGGTCTATGCGCCATCTGACGCGGTGGAAGAGGCGGTATCGCTGGCGCCTTTCGTGCCACCGGTGCCGGTGTTCCCGCTGTTTCTGGACCTGCCATTGCTGACCGGGGCCGAGGTCGAACACGCGCCGCATCTGGCGGTGACGGCGACGCCGTGGCCCGGAAGCGCGGCGTTGTTCAGTGCGATTTCTGACGCGGGCTATAGCCTGAATACGGTTCTGTCGCAAAGCGCCGCGATTGGGGTAACGCAAACCCCTTTGTTCCGCGCCACGGCGTCGGAATGGGATCGGGGTCCGGCGCTGAGGGTGCGGATGTCGGGCGGCGGGGGCTTGGCCTCGGCTGATGTGAACGCCGTTCTAAGCGGTGCGAAC
>NZ_JBFHDW010000121.1:0-7741 GCF_041584535.1 Actibacterium sp.
GGTGGCGAGCCTGAAAAACCACAAGTGGACCAATATCAAGGAACAGGTCGACATGATCGAGATGCCCTCGGGCAACAAGATCATCCTGCTCTCCGAGGGTCGTCTGCTGAACCTCGGCAATGCCACCGGTCACCCGTCCTTCGTGATGTCGGCCAGCTTCACCAACCAGGTGCTGGCGCAGATCGAGCTCTGGACCAAGGGCGAGCAATACGACAACCAGGTCTACATCCTGCCCAAGCATCTGGACGAGAAGGTGGCCAAGCTGCACCTCGCCAAGATCGGCGCCAAGCTGACCGAGCTGGCACCCGAGCAGGCGGCCTATATCGGCGTGACGCCGGAAGGCCCGTTCAAGCCGGAACATTACCGCTATTGATCCGGTTCCCCGCCGAATACCGCGCCGCTGCCCATAAGGGCGGCGGCGTTTTTCGTGGCGGGGAAGTCGGGGGCAGATTTCCCTTTGTCTGGGCGGGCTTCGTCGCTAACCTTTCCCCGGACCCCGCACAGATCGGGGCGATATTCAGTAACTGGTCCAGTTAATGTGGGAGAGACCGATGGGAAAACGTGACGATTTGATCGCCAAATATGCGGATGATCTGAAAAGCAAATGCGGCATGACGCCGGATATGGATCTTCTGGCCAAGGTGACCATCGGGTGTGGTCCGGCAATCTATGATGCCGACGCCTCGACCGTCGCCGCGACCCAGCCGGGCGAGCTGGAAACCGTCAAGAACAACTTTCTCATCAAGAAGCTGGGCCTTGCCGACGGTCCCGAGTTGATGGATGCGATCAACGCCGTGATCGAGACCTATGGCCGGTCCGAGCGCAACAAATACCGCGCCGTGGTCTATTACATGCTGACCAAGCATTTCGGCAAAGAAGCCATCTACGGCTAAGCCAATACGACCCTTGCACAAGACCGCCCGTCTGATCCTCAGGCGGGCGTTTTTGTTGGTTAACCGATCTTCAAGATTAACGCCTTGGTTTGACACAGTTTTTAGGAATTCGGGGTTTGCGAAATCCCCCCGGTTTCCGTATCACTGTGGTGTCAGGCCAGGACGGCCGGACCCTCATTAGAACGCGTGTGGTGCGATTGAGAGCACGCGGGGTGGATGGAGGGTTCCGGGGTGTCGGAGCCCTCCATTTTTTCAGAACAGCCCTAAAATCAGCCCGATCACCGCGCAGCCGATCACGGCATAACCGCCGTCAATGATCGCCAGCGCCCGTGGCCGCATCGCATAGGCGTAGTTCATCGCGGTCCACGGTGCGATCAGAAACAGGCCGATGCCCAGCCCGGCCAGCAGCCCTTTGGCGGCGCTGTCGATACCGGCCATGGCGAACATGTGCCGCATCATGCCGGCAACAAGGATCATCGTGATCGCCGAGATCACGAAGGGCAGCGGGCTGCGCCCGTTTGCCGGCTTGCCTTCGGGCGTGCTCTGGATGCCCGCCGCCGCCATCCATGGTTTTGCCAGCGCCATATACCAGACACCGCCAATGACGAATCCGCCCAAGGCGGCGAACAGAACTGAAAGAACTGCCATTCTCATGATCCATTTTGCTTCATTTCGGTGAATTATGCCGGGATCGATCGGGTCCGCCAAGCCTGCGTCGGGGCGCAGAACGCTATCTTGGCCGGGTGCGTCGTAAGGTTAAGGCTACACCCTTAATAACCAACACATGTATTGCAAAACCTGCCCCCTGACTGCCATTCAATAGGCTCAGTCACAGGTCCGGCGCGACAATCCCGGACCAACCTTAGAAAATTCGGGGGGAATTATGTCAAAGATCGTGTTGGGCCTTGCCACGTCACACTCGCCAATGCTGCTGGCCAAGGACGAAGAACTGCCCCGCCTGGTCGAACGCGATCAGGCCGACATGTTGCCTTTCCGTGACAGCGAGGGGAACCGGATCAGCTATGCTCAGGTTCTGGCGAATGCCGACCCCGCGATCGCCGACAAGGCAACGCCCGAGAAAATGCTTGAGCGCGCCGCGCAATGCCGGGCGGCGACCGCGCGGCTGAAACAGGATATCGAAGCGGCCAATCTGGACGCGCTGATCATCATCGGCGATGACCAGAACGAGATGTTCAAGGCCTCGAACCGACCGTCGCTGGCGATCTATCACGGCGAAAAGGCCATGAACGCCTTTCCGCCCGACATGACAGGAATGATGGATTGGCTGGTCGAGCTGCGCTCGCGGTTCTACTCGAACCCGTCGAAGGAATATCCGAACGCCAAGGATCTGGCCGAGCATATCATCACCCATATGGTCGAGAACGATTTCGATGTCGGGGCGGTGAATGAATATCCCCACGGCGCGGGCGAGGGTCACGCCTTTGCCTATGTGCACAGCTATCTGATGAACGACGCCAAGCCGGTGCCGGTTGTACCGGTTCTGCTGAACACGTTCTACAAGCCCAATCAGGTCACCCCGCGCCGGGCGCTGCAAATCGGCAAGGCCATTCGCGCTGCGGTCGAGGACATGCCGGGCGATCTGCGGGTCGGCATCATCGCCTCGGGCGGTCTGAGCCACTTTATGGTCGACGAAGCCTTCGATTCGAAGATCGTGAAGGCGCTGAAGGAAAAGAACGAGACCGACCTGCTGTCGCTGCATCGCAAGAATTACATCGACGGCACGTCTGAAACGCTGAACTGGATTTGCGTGCATGGCGCGGTCGGGGATTTGCCGGTTGATTGGCTGGAATATGTGCCCGGCTATCGTTCGCCAGCAGGCACCGGCGTTGGTCTTGCCTTTGCGGCTTGGGCCTAAGCCATGAGCGCGCTTGTTGATCGCCTGAAGGCGCTGGATACCTGCGTGGTGTCGGATGCGCTGGACGCGCTGGGCTTGCCCGGCGTCGCACAAGGGCTGTCACGTCTGGCCACCGATACCAAGATCGCCGGCCATGTCCTGACCGTCCGTCTGGAAGAGGCCAAAGGCCGCACCGCCGAACGCCACCTGTGCACCTCGGCGATCGAGGCCGCTGCGGCTGGCGATGTCATCGTGGTCGAACATCACAGCCGCACCGATTGCGCCGGCTGGGGTGGTCTGCTGTCGCGCGCGGCCAGCAAGAAAGGCCTTGCCGGAACCATCATTGATGGCCTGTGCCGCGATATCGACGAGGCCCGCGCCTTTGACTATCCGGTTTATGGCCGTGGATCAGTGCCACGCACCGCGCGCGGGCGCATCATCGAGACCGAATTCAACACCGCGATCACCGTCGATGGCATCACGGTCACCCCCGGCGATCTGGTTCTGGCCGACGGCACAGGCATCGCCTTTCTGCCCGCGGATCGCGCCGACGAAATCATCAGCCGCGCCGAACAGCTGTTCGCGAAAGAGGCCGCGATGATGACGGCGATTGACGCGGGCATTTCAGTGGGCAGCGTCATGGCCGGCAATTACGAGCGGATGCTGGAGGATTAGGCATGGATGATCTGCTGGAACAGGCTCGCCCCTTTCCCGCCGCGACGCTTTTGGAAGCCAGCGCGCGCAAGGGGGCTTTGCCATCCGGCATCAAGCCGGTCTGGCCCGGCGCCCGGATTGTCGGTCGCGCCCTGACGGTTCAGTCTCCGCCCTGCGATAATCTGTGGCTGCACCGCGCGATCTATGCCGCCCGTCCGGGCGAGGTTCTGGTCGTTCATACCGGCGATTATTACGAAGCAGGATACTGGGGCGAGATCATGGCCTGCGCCGCGCAACAGCGCGGGATTGCCGGGCTGGTCATCGACGCCTGCGTGCGCGACCGCGACATGCTTGAGGACTTTGGCTTTCCGGTCTTTGCGCGCGGTCTGTGCATTCGCGGCACCGGCAAGGATGTTCAGGCCCGGGGCAGCATCGCCGCGCCGGTGACGATTGGCGGCGTGACCGTGCATACCGGCGATCTGGTCGTGGCCGATGCGGATGGCGTCATGGTTTTGCAGGCCGATGAAGTGGCCGAGACCTTGACCCGCGCGCAGGCCCGCGAGGACAAAGAGGCCGGAATTCTGGAACAATTGCGACAGGGCGCGTCGACGCTCGACCTTTACAACTTTCCGCCCGGCGACATCACAAGGGATCCACGATGATTATTGACACCCACGCCCACGCGGTCTTTCCGCAGGCCATTTCCTCGTATGCCGCCGATCTGGTGGCCAGCCGCGCCAACCCGACAGCGGGTCCGCGTCAGCCGATCACCGACGAGGCGCTGCACGAAATCATGGCGCGCCACATTGGCAATATGGACAAGGTCGGCACCGATTGGCAGATCATCTCGCCCCGGCCGTTCATGCAGTTGCATTCGGTGGACCCGGCCAAGGTCACGCAGACCTGGGTCAAGTTCAACAACGACACGATTGCCCGGCAGGTGGCGATGTTCCCTGACCGGATCAAGGGCATGGCCGGGCTGCCGCAGCACCGCGATTATGACCTGAAGCCCGCGATTGACGAGCTTGAGCGCGCCGTGACCGAGCTGGGCTTTGTCGGCTGTCTTTTGAACCCCGATCCGGGCGAGGGCGGGCAATTGCCGCCTCCGGGTCTGGGCGAGGACTATTGGTATCCGCTGTATGAAAAGATGGTGGAACTGGATGTGCCTGCGCTGGTGCATTCGGCCTCAAGTCAGCATTCGCGCGAAAGCTATACGCTGAAATTCATCAACGAAGAATCCATCGCTGCGGTCAGCCTGACCGAAAGCACCGTGTTCGATGATTTCCCGACGCTGAAGCTGATCATCCCGCATGGCGGCGGTGCGCTGCCGTATCAGATGGGCCGCTTTCATTCGTGGTCGATCCGCCGCAAGCAGGAAAGCACCTTCCTTGAGCGGTTGGGCAAGATCTGGTTCGATACCACGTTGTATTCCGAAGACGCGTTGCGGCTGCTGTTCAACGTCATGGGCACTGACCGGTTGGTCTTTGGCACCGAACGTCCCGGCACCGGCAGCGCGCCGAACCCGAAAACCGGCCGTGATTTTGACGACACCAAGCCGACGATCGAAACGCTGTTGGATGCCGCCGGTCAGAAAGCGGTGTTCGAGGACAACGCCCGCACCTTGTTCGGGGATATCTTTTGATGACCGATACCGCTGTCGAGCGCGCCTCAAAGCTGGATACCGCAACCCTGTCGGATGCTTTGGACAAGCTGCGCATCCTTGGCCAGTGCTATAAGGTGGCGCCGCGCGACCACGGGTTCCGCATGACCGGCCGCGCCTACACGGTTCTGTATGGTCCGGCCTCGAACCCGCCGGGAACGGTCGGGGATTATCTGGATCAGGTCCAGCCCGGTCAGGTGGTGGTGCTGGACAATGGCGCGCGGGATGACGCGACCGTCTGGGGCGACATCCTGACCGAGATGGCCCATGTCAAAGGCGTGGCGGGCACGGTGATCGACGGGATCTGCCGCGACTCGGCGCTGTGTATCGAGCTGGGGTATCCGGTGTTTTCCCGGGGCGCATGGATGCGCACCGGTAAGGACCGCGTGCAGGTCGAGGCCGAACAGGTTCCCGTCACCATCGGCGGAGCGCGGGTCGCGCCGGGCGATATTCTGCGCGGCGATGCCGATGGCGTCGTCGTCATTCCGCAAGAACACGAAGCCGCGGTTCTGGATGCCGCCGAAGCCATCGCCCAGGCCGAGGTTGGCATTCGCAAAGCTGTCCGCGCTGGCATGTCGATCACCGAGGCGCGCCAGCGTTACGGGTATCACAAGCTGCAAACGGCTGGCCAAGACGGGGAATGAGCGACCCACAGTCTCAGCTTGCCGCCCCCGCGTCGCCGCCCAATCTTCTGCTGGCGGCGATGGTGGCCGCTGGGCCGATTGCCATGTCGATCTATGTGCCCGCCCTGCCCCTGATCGGGGCCGATCTGGGCGCGGCGGAACATCAGGTTGAACTGACCGTCACGCTGTATTTCATCGTCTTTGCCGTCGGGCAATTGCTGATCGGGCCGATGTCCGACAGCTGGGGCCGCAAGCGCATGGCGCTGATCGGGATCACCGCCTATGCGATTGGCGGCCTGACTTCGGCGCTGGCGCCGGACATTACGGTTCTGATGGCGGGCCGGATGGTTCAGGCCTTTGGCGGCGCTGCGGGTGTGGTTCTGGCCCGCACCATCCTGAAAGATGTCCACGATGGCGACCGCATGGCGCAGGCCTTGGCGCGGGTGGTGATGATCTCGGCCATCGCGCCGATCATCGCGCCAGCGGTTGGCGGGTTTATCTCTGAGCATTATGGCTGGCGCTCGACGCTGTTCCTGCTGGTGGCGCTGTCGCTGGTGATCATGACCGCGATTGTGTTCAAGCTGCCCGAGACCGCGCCCAAGGACGATGCCGACCGCAGTTTCTCGGGCTATCTGAAGGTGTATCTGGGCCTGCTCAGAAACGTGCCGTTTCTGTCCTATAACGTCCACGCCTCGCTTTTCAGCGTCACCTATTTCGGCTTTCTGACCGGAATGCCGCTGATCCTGACGGCCACAATCGGGCTGGGCACCGCCGCCTTTGGCGCGTGGTATACGGTAATTCCGGTGTCGTATCTGTTGGGCAACGCGCTGGCGTCGCGGATGGTGCGTCTGACCGGGATGCGGCGGGTGCTGTTCTTTGGCACGTTCATTAGCACCGGTGGAGTGGCGGTGATGGTGGCGCTGTCCATCGTTCTGACGCCCTCGGCGCCGATCTTTTTCATCCCGGCAATGGCGATGGCATTCGGGCATGGCATGGGGATGCCGAACGTCACCGCGCTGGCGATGACCCATGTGCCAACGCGCGCCGGAACGGCGGTCGCAGCGATGGGCGCGGTTCAGATGACCAGCGCCTCGATCGGATCGGCCATCGTGTCGGCCTTTGACGGGTCGACGGCATGGCCGGTGCTTATCACGATGATGCTGGCACAGGGCGCCGCCAGCCTGATGGTCGTGCGCTCAGTTCTCCGGGGGCACAGCTGGCGCTGAGGCCGAGGCCCGTCCGCGCCGCTGATACAGCTTCAGATAATCCAGAAACCGCTGTGCAACCTTGCTTTGCCGCCGGTTCGGCGCAAAGGCATAGTGCACGTCCATCGCCATTTCGGGGATATCCACCGGGATACGCACCAACGCGCCGGACAGCACTTGCGAGGCCGCGATCTGATCCAGCCCGCAGAACACCCCCAGCCCCAGCATCACCAGTTCCTGCACGATCGTGCCTTCCTGAATCTGGTGGGTCGCCGGATAATCGCTTACGCCGGCATCGGCCATCATGTTGACCTCCATCTGCCCAAAGCGACTGTCGCGCTTGGTTGAGATCAGCGGATAAAGCTTCAGCTCTTTGACCGGGACGATCGACTTGCTGGCCAGCGGGTGGCTGGGCGAGCAATAGAAAGAAAAGGTCGCGCGCCCGATCTTTTCGGTCGCGACGTCGATGATCTTTTCATAGGACATCAGAAAGCCGACATCGGCCTGTTGTTCGATCACGTTCGAGATCGCCATGTCATAACCGCCGACCTCGACCTGAAATTCGACATCGGGGTTTTCACGGGCATACAGCGCCAAGGGCCGGCACAGCCAACTGATTGCCACCGAGCGCTGACAGGTGATCTGTAGCGGTTTGCGGGCCTTTCGCGGCCGATCAAGCGCCATGTCCTGCTGTAACAACATCGCCTGCGCCAACAGGTCCTGACCGCGCTCATACAGGCGGCGGCCCTGTTCGGTCAGGCTGGACACGGTTCCCCGGCGGCGCAGGAACAATTCGCATTTCATCATGTCTTCCAAGGCCCGAACATGGTTCGAAACCGAGGGGTGACTGA
>NZ_JBFHDW010000122.1:0-7663 GCF_041584535.1 Actibacterium sp.
CGAGCGTCGGGAAAAGCTGCGTGAATTGCTGGCGAACCGCAAAGGCGGGGGCGCGGGTGGCGGCGACGCCAATCCGGAACGCCGCGAAAAGCTGCGCGAGCTGCTGGCCAACCGCAAAGGCGGCGGTGCTGCGGCCGGGGCCGGGGCGGGTGGCGACGCCAATCCGGAACGCCGCGAAAAGCTGCGTGAATTGCTGGCGAACCGCAAAGGCGCGGGTGCTGGTGCCGGGGCCGCAACCGGCGCTGCGCAACCGGAACGCCGCGAAAAGCTGCGTGACCTGCTGGCCAGCCGCAAAGGCGGGGCCGGCGCCGGGGGCGCAACGGGCACGGCCAAACCTGAGCGCCGTGAAAAGCTGCGCGAGGCCCTGGCGGCCCGCAAGGCCGGCGGCGAGCTTCCGGCTGGCGACGAAGATTTGCGCGGACGTCTGGCCCAGACCATCAACCGGCTTCAGTCGGTTCTGGACGAGATGGACGTTGATACCGGCGATGTGGTCGAAGGCACCGCAGAACCGGTCGAAGATGGTGACGTTTCGGGCGACGACACCTGAACATATCAGTGAGCCGGGGACGGACGAGGGTGATCGTCCCCGCAGGAATTAGGTGAAGATGTTGCAGCACGTGTTCCAAGTTATCGTCCTGACGCCTTTGGGTGCCGGGGATCCCGCCCTTGCCATTGCCGCCTCGCGCGCAGGGCACATCGGCATATTGGACGCCGAGATGCCCTTGGGGGCACAGCGGCTGGACGCCGCGCTGGAACAGCTCAGCCTTGGTGCCAAGGCGGGGTTTGGCCTGAAACTGGGCCTGCCTGACGCCGATGATCTGACCCGGATCGCCGCCTATGCCGACCGCGGCCTCAACCGCGTGGTGCTGGACGGCGCGCAGGTGCTGAAATCGCCCGGTATCATTGCCAAGATTGCCAAGCTGGGCCCCGAGGTCTGGCTTGAGGTTCTGGATTGGGATCCGGCGCTGGCCAAGCTGAAAGGCGTTACCGCGCTGATCGCCAAGGGCCACGAAAGCGGTGGCCGGATCGGCGAGCAGACCTCGTTCATCCTGTTGCAGAAACTGGTGGCGGGTCAGTCGCTGCCGGTGTTCGTGCGCGGCGGTCTGGGCCTGCATTCCTCGGCTGCGGCCCGTGCGGGCGGCGCTGCCGGTATCGTTCTGGACGATCAATTGCTGATGGTGCGCGAATCCGGTCTGGCCGAATTCGCCCGCACCCATCTGTCGCGCTTTACCGGTATCGAAACCGGCATGATCGAGATCGACGAAACCCGGCGCTGGCGGCTGTTTGAACAGCCCGGCCTGCGCAAGATTCAGGCGCTGCGCTCGAAATTCGCCGGTGGCAAGGTGGCCGCCGCCGATGCCGCGGCCGAGGTCGAGGCCGCAATCGGCTGGGATATCGCCGCCGGTCAACTGGCCCCGATCGGTCAGGCCGCGGCCTTTGCCAAACAGCTTGCCGATCAGTTCGGCTCGGTCGGGCGGGTTGCCCGCGCCTATCTGGCCCAAAGCGCCAAACAGGTCGCCTTGGCGGCCGAGCTTGACGTTCTCGCCCCCGGCACCGGCGTCGCCGCCGGGCATGGCACCGAATATCCGATCGTTCAGGGTCCGATGACCCGGGTTAGCGACACCGCAGCCTTCGCGCAATCCGTGGCCGAAGGCGGGGCGCTGCCGATGGTGGCGCTGGCGCTGATGCGCCCGGACAAGGTCGAAACCCTGCTGTCGGACACCCAGGATCGCCTGAAGGGCAAGCATTGGGGTGTCGGGTTGTTGGGCTTTGCACCCTCGTCGCTGATCAAGGCACAGGTCGAAGTGGCCCTGCGCTATGGTCCCAGTTTCGCCCTGATCGCCGGCGGTCGCCCCGATCAGGCCCGCGAGATGGAGGCCGAAGGCATTCCCAGCTATCTGCATGTGCCGTCGCCGCGCCTGCTGACCATGTTCCTTGAGCAAGGCGCCAACCGCTTTGTGTTCGAAGGCCGGGAATGCGGTGGCCACGTTGGCCCGCTGTCCAGCTTTGTTCTGTGGGATCACATGGTCTCGACGCTGCTTGAGCATGTGACCGACCGCAAACAGGCCGAAGGCATGCATGTGCTGTTCGCTGGTGGCATCCACGATGCGCGCTCGGCCGCGATGGTGGCGGCGATTGCCGCACCGCTGGTCGAACGCGGCATCAAGATCGGCGTTCTGGTCGGCACCGCCTATCTGTTCACCGCCGAGGCCGTCGCTGGCGAAGGCATTGTCGAGGCCTTCCAGAAGGTCGCGCTGGACTGCGAAAAGACCGTGACGCTGGAAACCGGCCCCGGCCATGCCAGCCGCGCCGCGATGAGCCCCTTCGCCACCGAATTCCTTGACCGGCGCCGTGAACTTGAGGCCCGCAACGAAAGCGCCGACGACATCCGCGATGCGCTGGAAGATCTGACGCTGGGCCGGTTGCGCGTGGCGTCCAAGGCGACCGAACGCAAGGGTGACGACCTGTTGAAAGTGCCGCTGGCCCGGCAGAAAAAGACCGGCATGTATATGATCGGTCAGGTCGCAACGCTGCGCGACAGCGTGACCACGATCAAGGATCTGCATCACGACATCTCGGTCGCGCCGCGGGCGGTTCTGGCCGCCGCTGCGCAGGCTGCTGACGACGCCAAGGCCCCCGCCACCGCCAAGGCGCGTCCGGCGGATATCGCGATCATCGGCGTGGCCGCGATGCTGCCCAATGCCGGGACCACGCAGGATTACTGGGAAAACATTCTGGATCAGGTCAGCGCCATCCGCGAAATCCCGCGCGAGCGTTGGGACTATCGGTTGTATTTCGACGAGGACCGCGACGCCGAAGACAAGATTTATGCCAAATGGGGCGGGTTCCTGAACGACATGATGTTCGACCCGTTCAAATTCGGCATTCCGCCCAAAGCGATCACCGCGATTGACCCGCTGCAACTGATGGCGCTTGAGGTCGGTCGCCGCTGTCTGGCGGATGCCGGGTATGAGGGCACTGATCTGAACCGCGAAAAGGCTTCGATCATTCTGGGGGCCAGCGGCGGTGCGGGCGATGTCGGCGCGCAATATGCCGTGCGCTCGGAACTGACGCGCTTTACCGGCGGGGTCGATCCGCTGGCGGCGGAATTGCTGCCGCATTGGACCGAAGACAGCTTTGCCGGGATCCTGCTGAACGTGGCCTCGGGCCGCGCCGCCAACCGGTTTGATTTCGGTGGCGTGAACTATACCGTCGATGCCGCCTGTGCCTCCAGCCTTGCCGCCGTTTATCAGGCGGTGCTTGAGCTTGAGACCGGCCGCAGCGATCTGGTGGTCGCGGGCGGCGTCGATACCGTGCAGGGGCCGTTCGGCTATCTGTGCTTCTCGAAAACGCAGGCGCTGTCGCCGCGCGGCAAATCGCACGCGTTGCAGGAAGACGCTGATGGCATCGTGATTTCCGAAGGCATCGCCATGGTCGCGCTGAAACGGCTGGCCGATGCCGAACGCGACGGCGACCGCATTCATGCGGTGATCAAGGGTGTTGGCGGCTCGTCCGATGGCCGCGCCAAGTCGATGACCGCGCCGCATCCCGACGGTCAGATCCGCGCCCTGAACCGCGCCTATGAGATGGCGGGCTATTCCCCCGCCACCGTCGGCCTGTTCGAGGCCCACGGCACCGGCACCGTCGCGGGTGATACCGCCGAGCTTGAGACCGTGACCCGCCTGCTGACCGCAGCCGGGGCCGCTGATCATTCCAGCGCAATTGGCTCGGTCAAGACGATGATCGGCCACACCAAGGCCAGCGCAGGGATCTCGGGGATGATCAAGGCGACGATGGCGGTCAAGACCGGCATCCTGCCACCGCATGGCCGCGAAGCCGCGCCGAACAAGCGGCTTCAGGATGACGACACCCGGCTTTACGTGGTTGACCAGCCGATGCCGTGGATCCGCGATGGCGACACGCCGCGCCGCGCCGGGATCAGTGCCTTTGGCTTTGGCGGCACCAACTTCCACCTGACGCTGGAAGAATATGATGGCGCCCGCGCCATGCCGGCCCTGCGCGAGGCTCCGCGTCAGCGCTGGTCGCATGAATTGCTGATCTGGCGCGCGCCGGACAAGGCGGCGCTGGCCGCCCGGATGCGCGATCTGGCCTCGAAACTGGCGGCGGCGCCCGATGTGGTGCTGCGCGATCTGGCCTTTACGCTGGCCGAACAGGCCCCGGCAACCGGGGCAACCGCGACGCTGGTCGTGTCGGGTAAGGACGATCTGTCGGCCCGGATCGGAGCGCTGGCCGCGCATCTTGAGGATGACGCCAAACCGCTGCCGCCGGGGGCCGCGTTCAGCGCTGCGCCGCTGTTGGCCGAGGATGGCAAGCTGGCGCTGATCTTCCCGGGGCAGGGCACGCAATACCCGCATATGCTGCGCGAAATTCTGGCCCTGTTCCCCGAGGCGCAGGACGTTCTGGCCCGCGCTGACGTGGTTCTGGCCGATCAGATGGCCGCGAAAGACGCGCCTGCCGGCAAGCTCAGCCGCGTGGTGATGCCGGTTGCCACCTATGACGACGCCCGCCTGAAACAGGCCGCGACCCGCCTGACCCGCACCGATTTCGCCCAGCCGGGCCTTGGCGCGATCGAGGCTGGTCTGCTGGCGCTGCTGAACCAGTTCGGGCTGCGGGGCGATATGGCCGCTGGGCATTCCTATGGGGAATTCGTGGCGCTTCATGCCGCCGGGGTTCTGTCGCTGGACGATCTGCTGCGGGTCTCCGAGGCGCGCGGCCGCTTTATGGTCGAGGCCGCTGAAGGTGGCGATCTGGGCACCATGGCGGCGGTGATGACCGAACGCGAACAGGTGCAGGCGCTGATCGCGGGCATTCCCGATCTTTGCGTCGCCAACCATAACGCGCCCAAGCAAAGCATCCTGTCCGGCAGCCGCGCCGCGATTGAAACCGCCATCGCCCGGTGCGAGGCCGAGGGCGTCACCGCCCGGCCGATTGCCGTCGGCGCGGCGTTCCATTCGTCGATCGTGGCCCCGGCCCGTGACGCGCTGGCCGATTATATCGGCAAGCTGGACCTCGAACCGCAACAGTTCCCGGTCTATGCCAACGCCACCGGCGCCGCCTATTCCGACGATATGTCCGAATTGCGGGCGACGCTGGCCGGGCAACTGGCGCGGCCGGTCGAATTCGTGACCGAGATCGGCGCAATGCATGACGCCGGGGCGCGGGTGTTTCTGAATGTCGGGCCGAAATCGGTTCACAGCACCATGGTGCGGCAGATCCTAGGCGACCGCCCGCACCGCGCCATCAGCATGGATGACGAATCCGGTGGCCTGTCGGGTCTGCTGGGCGCGCTGGGCGCGTTGCTGGCCGAAGGTGCCGGGCTAAGCCTGTCGCGCCTGTGGGCCGGACGCGATTGCCAGCGGTTGAACCTCAGCTCGGTCGATGCGCTGACCCCGCCAGCGCCTGCCGCGCATCTGTGGATGCTGAACGGGGGCGGCGCGCATAAGGTCGGCGAACCGCCGCGCCGGGTGATGACCGTCGAAGACTTTGCCGCGATTGATGCGGAAAAACACAAGGCCGTGCCGGCGCAACCGGCAGCGGCGCCCCAGAACACCGCTGCGGCCCGCCCCGCCGTGGCAGACCAGAACAACAGAAAGGGAAAGGTTATGGATCAGACCTATCCGTATGACGATGACAGCATGCCCTCGGCTGCTGAGCCTTATGCGACCAGCGACCGCCACGCGGTTCTGGCCGATTTCCAGGCCACGATGGCCCGGTTCCTTGAAATGCAGGAAAGCGTGATGCTGGCCTATATGGGCAACGCGCCCGCAGCGGCCCGTCCGGTGCGCCGCAGCGTGTCGGCCATCCCGGCACCGCGCCGGGTGGCACAGGCCCCGGTGGCCAAGCCCGCGCCTGCACCGGCCCCCGCGCCGGTCGCAGCCGCAGCCGCGCCCGCCCCGGTGGCGCCTGCTCCGGCTCCGGCCGCTGCTCCGGCCCCGGCGCCCGCGCCAGCGGCAGCAGCCCCGGCTCCTGCCGCGCTGAACGAGGACGGGGTTAAGGATATCCTGCTGGGTCTGGTCGAAGACCGCACCGGCTATCCCCGTGACATGCTGGGTCTGGATCAGGCGATCGAAGCCGACCTTGGCATCGACTCGATCAAACGGGTCGAGATCGTCGGCGCCCTGCTTAAGGCGCTGCCCGGCGGCGCCCGCGAGGCGGCGGCTGACATGGGCGAGGCCCTGAACGAACAAAAGACCCTTGGCGGCATGATCGCGCGCCTGTGGGAACGGTTGGAAACGGCGCCGGGGGGCGCCGCTCCGCGCCCTTTTGACCAACGGGTGGCGGCCCCTGTTTCGGCTCCGGTAACGGATGCCGGTGCGGTCGCCACCCCGCGATACCTGATGTCCGGCGCCTATGAGCCGCTGCCGCAAGGCGCGCGCGGCACATTGCCTGCCGGGCGGTATCTGATCACCGATGATGGGGCTGGTCTGGCACCGGCGCTGGCGGACAAGATCACTGCTGCGGGCGGCACGGCGCAGGTGGTGCAAGCCGCCGCGCTGCGCGATCAGGCGGCGCTGGATGCGACGCAGGGGGCTGATCTGGCCGGGGTGATCCACCTTGCGCCGGTCGGTGCCGTGGCGCTGGGCGAGGATGCGACGCTTGCGGCGTGGCAGGCCCAGATCGAGGATAACGAGAAACTGGCCTACCGGCTGGCACGGACCCATGCGGCGCAACTGGCCGAGGGGCGGATTCTGGTCGCCTCGGGGCTGGGCGGCGATTTCGGCCGCAGCGCCAGCGCGCCCGGCCTGAAGGCCACCGGCGGCGGCGTCGGTCTGGCCAAATCCATCCGCGAGGAATGGGCCAATTGCATCGCCAAGGCGGTCGATCTGGACCCAAGCCTGCCCGCGCCCGAGAATGCCGAGCACATCCTTGCCGAACTGACCTGCCCGGAAGGCCGGGTCGAGGTCGGCTATCCCGGCGGCAAACGGATGATCTTTCACACCGTTCTGGCGCCGGTCGGTGACGCCGATCTGGCGACGCCCGATGCCGATTGGGTGGTTCTGGCCACCGGCGGCGCGCGCGGCATCACCGCCGAGGTTCTGCGACCGCTGGCAGCGGCTGGCGCGACTTTGGTGCTGTGGGGGCGGTCGGCCTTGCCGCTGGACGAACCTGCCGAACTGGCGGCTTTGACCACTCAGGCGGAGTTGCAGAAACATTTCATTCAGGCCGCCAAGGCCTCGGGCGCGCCGGTGACGCCTGCGGCGATCGCGCGCTTGGTCTCGGCGGTTCAGCGTGACCGCGAGATGCGGGCCAATATCGCCACCTTTACCGCACTGGGCGGCAAACCGGTTTATCAAAGCGTCGACGTATCGGACCCGGCGGCAGTGCAGGCCGGTCTTGATGCGCTTTACAGCGACTTCGGCCGGATTGACGGGGTGATCCACGGCGCTGGCGTGATCGAGGACAAGCTGCTGGTCGACAAGACCCCCGATAGCTGGAGCCGCGTGGTCGAAACCAAACTGGTCAGCGCCTTTGCGCTGGCACAGGGGCTGCGGGCCGACAGCCTGAAATTCCTGACCTTCTTTGCTTCGGTGGCCGGGCGCTATGGCAACTCGGGCCAGTCCGATTATGCCGCCGCGAACGAGATGCTGAACCGTCTGGCGCTGCAATTGCGGGCGCGGTGGGGCGATGCGGTCAAGGTGGC
>NZ_JBFHDW010000123.1:0-7638 GCF_041584535.1 Actibacterium sp.
CGGCCAATTCACCCCGAGGATATTTGGAGCAAAGAAGAAGCATGACCCCAGCGACAGAAGCAGAATTGGCGCAAGCCGTGGCCGATGCGGCGGGACCGCTGCGCATTCGCGGTGGCGGCACGCGGGCGATCGGGCAGGCCGGGCCGGGCGCGGTTCTGTCGGTGGCGGAATTGCGCGGGATCGAGCTGTATGAGCCGGGGGCGCTGACGCTGGTGGCGCGGGCGGGCACGCCGCTGGCCGAGATCGAGGCGGTTCTGGCCGCTGAGGGCCAGCGCCTGCCGTTCGAGCCGATGGATCACCGCGCGCTGTTGGGCACCGAGGGCGCGCCGACGATTGGCGGGGTGGTGGCCAGCAATGCTTCGGGGCCGCGGCGGATTCAGGCCGGGGCCTGTCGCGACAGTCTGATCGGAGTGCGGTTTGTCGATGGTAGTGGCGCGGTGATCCGCAATGGCGGTCGGGTGATGAAGAACGTCACCGGCTATGATCTGGTCAAGCTGATGGCCGGAAGCTGGGGCACGCTGGGCGTGTTGAGCGAGGTCAGTTTCAAGCTGTTGCCCGCGCCCGAGGCGGCGGCCTGTGTGCTGATCGAAGGGTTGAGTGATGCGCGGGCGGTGGCGGCGCTGTCGGCGGCGCTGGGGTCGCCGTTCGAGGTGTCCGGCGCGGCGCATGTGCCGGTGGGATTGGACGGCGCGCCGGTGACGATGATCCGGATCGAAGGCTTTGCCGATGCGGTGGCGTATCGCGCCGGGCGGTTGCAAGCCCTGTTGGCGCGGTTCGGTGACAGCGTGGTTGAAACCGATCCCGAACGGGTGGCGGCGGGCTGGTCCTGGATCCGCGATGTCGAAGGCTTTGCCGGGCTTTCGGGCGACGTGTGGCGGGTGTCGGTCAAGCCCTCGGATGGGCCTGCGGCGGTGACGGCGGTGGCGCCCGAGCGCGCGATTTACGACTGGGGCGGCGGCCTGATCTGGATGCTGGTGCCCGAGGGGCGCGACATTCGTCCGGCCTTGGCCGGGATCGGCGGCCATGCGACCTTGATCAGGGCCAGCGAGGCCACCCGCCGGGATATTCCCAGTTTCCACCCCGAAGCCGCGCCCGTGGCAGCGCTGAGCGCGAAACTGCGGGCCGAATTCGACCCGCGCGGCATTTTGAACCCCGGATTGATGGGCTGAGCACATGCAGACTTTTTTCACGCCCGAGCAACTGACCGATCCCGGTCTTGAGCGCGCGAACCAGATCCTGCGCGCCTGTGTGCATTGCGGGTTCTGCACTGCCACCTGTCCGACCTATCAGGTGCTGGGCGACGAATTGGACAGTCCGCGCGGGCGGATCTACCTGATCAAGGAAATGCTGGAAAGCGGCCGGGCGGCGGATGAAAAGACCGTCAAACATGTCGACCGCTGCCTGTCCTGTCTGGCCTGCATGAGCACCTGCCCCTCGGGTGTGCATTACATGCATCTGGTCGATCTGGCGCGCGAGCATATCGAGAACACCTATCAGCGGCCATGGCGCGACCGCGCTCTGCGCTGGGTGTTGGCGCGGATCCTGCCCTATCCGGGGCGGTTCCGGCTGGCGCTGTTGGGGGCCAAGATCGGGCGGCCCTTTGCGCGGCTGATGCCGGATGCGCGGCTGCGGGCGATGCTTGAGATGGCGCCGAAGCAGATCCCTCCGGTCAGCCGCAATGACGATCCTCAGGTGTTTCCGGCGGTCGGGCCGCGGAAAAAGCGCGTGGCGCTGATGACCGGCTGTGCGCAAAAGGCGCTGAATACCGATATCAACGATGCCACGATCCGGCTGCTGCGGCGGTTGGGCTGCGAAGTGGTGATCGCGCGCGGCATGGGCTGTTGCGGGGCGCTGACCCATCACATGGGCAAGACCGACGAAAGCCACAGCGCGGCGGCGTGCAACATTCGCGCCTGGGGTGCCGAGATGGCGGGCGAGGGCTTGGATGCGATCGTTATCAACACCAGCGGCTGCGGCACCACGGTCAAGGATTACGGCCATATGTTCCGCAACGATCCGCTGGCCGATCAGGCGGCGGCGGTCTCGGGTCTGGCGATGGATGTGTCCGAGCTGTTGATGCAGCTGGACCTGCCCGAGGGCGCGGATAAGGGGCTGCGGGTGGCCTATCACGCCGCCTGTTCGTTGCAGCACGGCCAGCAGATCAAGACCCATCCCAAGACCCTGCTGAAACGCGCCGGGTTCGAGGTGGTCGAGCCGGCCGACAGCCATTTGTGCTGTGGTTCGGCGGGGACCTATAACCTGATGCAACCCGAGATTTCCGGCCAGTTGAAGGACCGCAAGGTGCGGACGCTTGAGGCGAAATCGCCGGATGTGATCGCGGCGGGCAATATCGGTTGCATGATCCAGATCGGCTCGGGCACCGGGGTGCCGGTGGTGCATACGGTCGAGTTGCTGGACTGGGCGACAGGTGGCCCGATGCCGCGCAGTTTGGGCTAGTCGCGGACACAATCCTGCCCCATCCTGTGCCTAAGCTGGCCGGGTGTTCGGGCAGGAGGATGGATGCGACGCCGTTTTGCCAAATATGTTCTGGGGGCGCTGATGCTGTTGGCATCGGCCCTGCCGGTTTTGGCCGAGGAATCGGTCTTGCGGGCGCTTGCGACCTCGGATGCCGGCAAGGGTTGGCTGGGTGTCGGGCGTCTGAACATCGGCAATCGCGGTTTTTGCACCGGTTCGCTGATCGCGCCCGATGTGGTGCTGACCGCGGCGCATTGCCTTTTTGATCAAAAGACCGGCGCGGTGTTCGACGTGGGCGAGCTGGAGTTTCTGGCGGGCTGGCGCAATGGCCGTGCCGAGGCCTATCGCGGCATTCGCGCCGCCGTTGTGCATCCGCGTTTCGATGTGCTGGCGGCCGATCGTGTTGCCCGTGTGGCTTATGATCTGGCGCTGCTGCAACTGGATCGCCCGATCCGCCTGCCGGGGGTTCAGCCCTTTGCCACCTCGGGACGGCCGCGCAAAGGTGACGAGGTCGGCGTGGTTTCCTACGCGCAGGACCGGGCCGAAGCGCCGTCGCTGCAAGAGGTGTGTCACGTTCTGGCCGGTCGGGCCGGGGTGCTGATGATGTCGTGCAATGTCGATTTCGGCGCGTCCGGGTCGCCGGTGTTCCATATCGAAGAGCAAGAGGCGCGGATCGTGTCGGTGGTATCGGCGATGTCGGATGTCGATGGCAAACCGGTGTCGCTGGGGGTGTCGCTGGGCAACAACCTGACCCTGCTGCAAGGGCGGCTTGATGCGGGCGACAGTATTTTCCCCAACACCGGCGCTTTGATCCGGCGCTTTGGTCAGAACAACGAGACCGCGGTCGGCGGGGCGAAATTCCTGCGGCCTTAAGGTCTTGAAACCGCATTTTTCCATTCCCAGATAAGGGTCGTCAGGCGCCGCTTTCGGGCCTGAAACCGTGACATGGCCCGTCCCCTAGGGAGGGCCGAAACGCATCGCTTTTTGGAGGATGACCCATGCGAAATTTTGACCTGTCGCCGCTTTATCGTGCCACTGTTGGCTTTGACCGCGTGGCTGACCTGATGGACCGGGCGCTGACCGCCGAAGTGTCTCAGCCGACCTATCCGCCCTACAACATCGAAAAAACCTCGGACAATGGCTATCGCATTACCGTCGCCGTGGCCGGGTTCTCGGCTGATGAACTGTCGGTCGATGTGAAAGAGGGCCAGCTTGTGATCGCCGCCCGCAAGGCCGCTGACGAGACCGAGCGCACCTATCTGCACCGTGGCATCGCCACCCGCGCGTTCGAGCGCCGCTTTGCGCTGGCCGATCACGTCAAGGTCACCGGTGCCACCCATGCTGACGGCATGCTGCATGTCGATCTGGTCCGCGAAGTGCCCGAAGCCCTGAAACCGCGCCGGATCGAGATCGCCACCGGCGAAACGGTCGAGGCCAAGGCCGTCGAACAAGGCTGACGCCAATCCCGCAATGACGAAGCGCGCGACCGAAAGGCCGCGCGCTTTCGCGTTTCAGGGGGCGGTTTTACCGCCTTAGACCGCCAGGCAGATGTATTTCATTTCAAGGTAATCCTCGATCCCGTGGCGCGAGCCTTCGCGGCCTTGCCCCGATTGCTTGACGCCACCGAAGGGCGCGACCTCGGTCGAGATCAGCCCGGTGTTGACCCCAACGATGCCATATTCCAGCGCCTCGGCCACCTTGTAGACCCGGCTGATGTCGCGGGCATAGAAATACGAGGCCAGACCAAAGATCGTGTCATTGGCCATTTCGATCACGTCATCGACAGTGTCGAACTTGAACAGCGGCGCCAGCGGGCCAAAGGTTTCGTCGCGGGCGAAATCCATGTCCTGCGTGGCGCCAGTGATGATGGTCGGGGCAAAGAAGCAGCCCTCGCCCTCCATCCGGTAGCCACCCAGCACCACGTCGCCGCCTTTTGCCTTGGCATCGGCGATATGGCTTTCGACCTTTTCGATCGCCTTTTCGGTGATCAGCGGCCCCAGATCGGTGCCGTCTTCCAACCCGTCGCCGACCTTCATCGCCGCGACGGCCTTGGTCAGCTTTTCGGCAAAGGCGTCATAGACCCCGGCCTGCACATAGATGCGGTTGGCGCAGACGCAGGTCTGGCCGTTGTTACGGAATTTACAGGCGATGGCCCCGATCACCGCCTCGTCCAGATCGGCGTCGTCGAACACGATGAACGGCGCGTTGCCGCCCAGCTCCATGCTGGTTTTCATCACCTGATCGGCGGCCTGGCGCATCAGGATGCGGCCGACATTGGTCGAGCCGGTAAAGGTGATCTTGCGCATGGTCGGGTTTTCCGAGAACTCCAGCCCGATATCGGCGGCATAGGTCGAGGTCACGACCGAGAACAACCCCTTGGGAATACCGGCGCGTTCGGCCAGCACTGCCATTGCCAGCGCCGACAGCGGGGTTTCGCCCGCCGGTTTCACCACGAACCCACAGCCCGCCGCGATGGCCGGGCCGCATTTGCGGGCGATCATGGCGTTGGGAAAGTTCCACGGCGTGATCGCGCCGACAACACCGATGGGCTGGCGGATGACCATCAGGCGCTTGTCGGACTGGTGGCCGGGGATGGTCTCGCCATAGATGCGTTTGCCTTCTTCAGCGAACCATTCGATGAACGACGCGCCATAGGCGATTTCGCCCTTGGCTTCGGGCACCGGCTTGCCCATCTCGGCGGTCAGGATCTTTGCCAGATCGTCCTGATTTTCCATCATCAGATCGAACCAGCGCCGCATGATATTGGCGCGTTCCTTGGCGGTGCGTTTGCCCCAGCCGATCTGCGCAACGCGGGCAGCCTCGATGGCGCGGGCGGTTTCGGCGCGGCCCAGATTGGGAACCGAGCAGATCACGTCGCCCCGCGCGGGGTTGGTGACCTCGAAGGTTTCGCCACTGTCGGCGGTGATCCATTCGCCCGCCACATAGGCGCGGGTTTCAAGCAGGCTTTGATCGGTCAGACGCGATTTCAGGTCGGTAGCAGCCATGGTATTCTCCCTCAGTCTGCGCATGGTCAAACCACGCGCCTAAGCCCCGCGTCCATTGATGCGGGGGGTGTGTTCATATTTTAATTAACATGTGAATAGCGGTCAAATCGAACCCTTCCTGTCGGTCCAGGTGGGAAACGGATCGTTGGCGGCCGGGCGGGCGGCGTGGACGCCACGAGCGATGGCGCGGGCAAGGCAGGTCGCCGCCGCATGTCCCAGCGCCAGCGCGTCAAGAACCGGATCGGGCAGGGCGCGGGCGCCGGTGGCGGCGGCAAAGATCAGATCGCCGTCCAGCGGCGTATGACTGGGCTGAATGGCGCGGGCCATGCCGTCATGGGCGGCGGTGGCCATGCGCGTGGCCTCGGCCTGAGTAAGTGCGGCATCGGTGGCGATGATTGCGATGGTGGTATTGCCGCCCTCAAGGGTCTTGATCCGGGGCCGGGCCAGCGGGTCATGCCGACCGATGCCCAACCCGCCGAATTCACCGTCGATCTCATATGGCGCGGCCCAGAATTCCGGCCCGTCGCCCATCGTCACCGCGCCCAAGGCGTTGACCGCGACCAAGGCGCCGACGGTGATGCCGTTCTCCAACACGACCGAGGCCGATCCCAGCCCGCCTTTCAGCCCCGCGACCGTGGCCCCGGTGCCTGCCCCGGCAGTGCCGATTTCGAAGTCGGCCGAGGCCGCCGCAAGCGCCGCCGCGCCAAGTGCCTTATAAGGGTTCGCCGTCCATGCCTTGTCGCCGCCGTTCAGCAGATCGAACAGGATCGCACCGGGCACGATCGGCACCCGCTGGTCGCCGACGACAAAGCCGCGCCCCTGTGCCCGCAGCGCATCCGCCACGCCCGAGGCCGCATCCAGCCCAAAGGCCGATCCGCCCGACAGCACCAGCGCATCCACCTGTTGCACCAGACGGTCGGGCGCCAGAAGGTCGGTCTCGCGCGTGCCGGGCGCGCCGCCCATGACATGCACGGCAGCGGTGAACGGCGCCGCGCCCAGCAGAACGCTGACGCCGGTTTTCACCATGTGATCTTCGGCATTCCCGACCAGCAGGCCGGGCACGTCGGTGATCAGGTTTCTGGGGCCAGGGCGCATGAGTTTTGTCCGGAAAATTGGTGGTCCAATCAGTTTGCGCGACCCAAGCGGCCCGGACAAGGGCGCAATCCGCAATTCGGTCTTGCGTGAAAACCCGAACCTCGTTCAATCTGTCGCCAAGCGAAGGCGATGGCGTCGCCACGGGGTCGCGTGCCCCGCGCTTGGCAGACCTGATATGCCAGCCGTCCTGAACGCCGGGATTGTTTGTGACCCGGCGCGATGCGGGTCCGTTTCCTGAGGTTGACATGACCGAACTGAACCGCCCCGAATTTTTCCGCTATCACAATGGCGACAAGGTGCCGCTGCCGTTTTCCGCCGAGGAATACGATCACCGCATCATGGGCCTGCGCGCCGCGATGGATGCCACTGGTGCCGAGGCCGTGGTGCTGACCTCGATGCAGGCGATCGCTTATTATTCGGGGTTTCTGTATTGCAGCTTTGGCCGCCCGTTCGGCCTTGTCGTCACCGCGTCGGGCCATGTCACGATCAGCGCCGGGATCGACGCCGGTCAGCCTTGGCGGCGCTGTCATGGCGACAGCCTGACCTATACCGATTGGGCGCGCGATAATTTCTGGCGGGCGGTGCGGCATGTGACCGGCGAAGGCCGGGTGATCGGATACGAGGCGGATCACCTGACGCTGGTGCAGGCCGACAAGCTGCGGTCGTTCCTGAACCCGGCGGGGATGATCGACATTGCCCCGGCCTCGAT
Organism: Actibacterium sp.; assembly: GCF_041584535.1. Taxonomy (GTDB): domain Bacteria; phylum Pseudomonadota; class Alphaproteobacteria; order Rhodobacterales; family Rhodobacteraceae; genus Actibacterium_D. Next base: position 7,285 of record NZ_JBFHDW010000123.1, read on the forward strand.
GCAGCAGCGGATGCGCAAATCCAAGGCCGAGATCGACCTGATCCGCGCCGGTGCCGCGGTGGCCGATGTCGGCGGCTATGCCATTCACGAGGCGATCCGCGCCGGGGTGCGCGAGATTGACGTCGCCATGGCCGGGCGCGACGCGATGGAGGTCGAAATCGCCCGCCGCTTTCCCGATGCCGAATATCGTGACACCTGGGTGTGGTTCCAGTCAGGCCTGAACACCGACGGCGCCCATAACCCGGTCACCGCGCGGGTGCTTCAGCATGGCGATATCCTGTCGCTGAACACCTTCCCGATGATCTCGGGCTATTACACCGCGCTGGAGCGCACCTTGTTCGTCGGCACGGTGGA
>NZ_JBFHDW010000124.1:0-7595 GCF_041584535.1 Actibacterium sp.
GAAAATCAGTAGATCACGACGCTGCGGATGGATTCACCGGCGTGCATCAGATCAAAGCCTTTGTTGATGTCGTCCAGCGACAGGGTGTGGGTGATCATCGGGTCGATCTCGATCTTGCCGTTCATATACCAATCGACGAATTTCGGCACATCGGTCCGGCCCTTGGCACCGCCGAACGCGGTGCCTTGCCAGACCCGGCCGGTGACCAGTTGGAACGGACGGGTGCTGATCTCGGCCCCGGCGGGGGCAACACCGATGATGACGCTGACGCCCCAGCCGCGATGCGAACATTCCAGCGCGTCACGCATGGCCTTCACGTTGCCGGTGGCATCAAAGGAATAATCGACGCCGCCGATCTGATCCTTTTCGGTCTTGGTCAGGTCGACGATCGCCTGAACAGTGTTGTCCACCTTGGTCGGGTTGATGAAATGGGTCATGCCGAACTTGCGGGCCATCTCGGCCTTGTCGTCGTTCAGGTCAACGCCGATGATCATATCGGCCCCGGCCATGCGCAGGCCCTGAATGACATTCAGACCGATCCCGCCCAGCCCGAACACCGCAGCGGTCGAGCCGATCTCGACCCCGGCGGTGTTGATCACCGCGCCGATGCCGGTGGTCACGCCGCAGCCGATGTAACAAATCTTGTCGAACGGCGCGTCGTCGCGGACCTTGGCCAGCGCGATTTCGGGCATCACCGTGTGATTGGCGAAGGTCGAGCAGCCCATGTAGTGATAGATCGGCGTGCCATCCAGCATCGAGAACCGGGTGGTGCCGTCAGGCATCAGCCCCTGCCCTTGGGTGTTACGGATCGCGGTGCAGAGGTTGGTTTTGCCCGACAGGCAGGACGGGCATTCGCGGCATTCCGGGGTATAAAGCGGGATAACATGATCGCCGGGTTTCAGGGTGGTCACACCCTCGCCGACCTCAAGAACAATGCCCGCGCCCTCGTGGCCAAGGATCGACGGAAACAGCCCCTCGGGATCAGCGCCCGACAGGGTGAATTCATCAGTGTGACAAATGCCGGTGGCCTTGATTTCAACCAGAACCTCGCCCGCCTTGGGGCCATCGAGGTTCACCTCCATCACCTGCAACGGTTTGCCGGGTTCAAGAGCGACTGCAGCACGGGTTCTCATAAATACACACTCCCTATCAACTGCCGGTCAGGTTGCGGGATTGCACACCGGTTTGCAATGCGATGTCAGTTTTTTGAAATCCGGTAATCGGCGTGGCAGGCTTTGCAGGCGGCGCCCAACCCGGCGACGGTTTGCGCCAGATCGGCAGGGGTTTCGACCATCGCCTTGTCGGCGGCGACCTGCAGCAGGTCAGCTTTGGCGGTGAAGTCGTCCCAATTCTCCCAGATCGCCGGATGTGCCTCGGATTTCGGGTCCATTTCGGGGTGCTGGAACAGGTGGGGCACGCGCGCCGCATGGTCGCTTAGAATGTGCAAGGCCTGCGCGGCCGCCGCGGCATCGAACGGAGTTGCGCCCTTGGCCATACTGCCCAGAACCTTCATCTGCGCAGCAATGTCGCTCATCACCCCCATGCGCTGTTTCACGGCCTCGTTGTGAACATCGCCATGGGCGTAGGCAGCACCGGCGCAAAGGAAGATCGTGACGGCAAGTGTCCGTTTCAAAGGCATGACAAAGATCCTGATTTTTTCCGTTTCACCCCACATAGCGCAGCACGCCCGTGAGGCAAAGCAAAAGCCCCGGCCGATTTACGGGCACGGGGCTCTTACAGCATGACCCCGGTGCCGTAGGCTGGGTGGGGGCTATTATCCACGGCACCGGGTTAGCTCTCATGCTATTCTGCTTTTGTCGTCGGAAATACGGGCTGTGCGAGGGCATCTGAGCGGTATTGCCAAGGTGTTTTTAAGGCAAAACCGGGGCAAAGCTTGATTTGACGCCGGTTCGAGTCCAGATTCTTTGCATGAATATGCAACCGCCCACGCCATTTCCACGCCCCAAACTGCCCGAGCAGGTCAGCTTTGACCGGGTCGAGCTGGGCGAGATTTTGACGCTGTATGGCCGGATGGTCGCGGCGGGGGAATGGCGCGATTACGGGATTTCCTGCCTGCGCGAGGTTGCGGTTTTCTCGATCTTTCGCCGCACCGCTGAGAACCCGCTTTATCGCATCGAAAAGCGCCCCAAGCTGCGGGATCGGCAGGGTATGTATGCGGTGATCGGGCTGGATGGCCGGATTCTGAAACGCGGCCACGATCTGCGCAACGTGTTGCGGGTGCTTGAGAAAAAGCTGATCCGGGCGATCGACTAAAGCCGCCTATGCGCGGTGACCGGCCCGCCGCCACTGTTGGCGATGCGGTTGATCGCCTCGGAAATCGGCTCGTAAGCCACGGCCATATGATGGGCATTCGCATGGATCAGCGTGTCGGAATCGACCGCCATCGCCACATGCCCACGCCAGAAAAACAGATCGCCGCGCATCGGCGGGGTCTTAGGCGGCAAGGCATGGCCCAGCGCCTGCTGTTGCAGGTCACTATCCCCCGGACACGCAATGCCCGCCGCCAGCAGTGCCGCCTGCACCAACCCCGAGCAATCAATCCCCAGCGTGCTGTTGCCGCCCCACAAATAAGGCACGCCAAAATGCATCTGCGCCACGGTGACCGGGTCGGAAAAATAGGCCTTCAGCGGCCGCAAATGCGGCTTCGGCACGAAATAGCCCTGATCGGTCTCGAAGAAATCGCCGCTGCCGGAAACCACCCTCAGCCGCGATCCGAAACTCAGCCAGATCGTGTCAGCCGCCTTGATATCGGGGCGCGGATACAGATGCGTGCCCGGCACGGCAACGCGGTGGGTCATCTCGGCCTCGGCACCCAGATGCGCGGCCATGACATAGCCAACATAGCCATCCCGCGCCGCCTGAACGAAACACACGCCTTTGCGGGTTTCGAACACCTGCACGGTTTCGCCCCACAGCAATTGCCGGTCGCGCGATTGCCGGTCGGGGCCGGACCACAGGTCCGCGACCGGCACCGTGACCAGCGCCGGTGCGCCGGTGGTGAACAGATCGGCCGTGACCTGCCCTTGCAAATCCATGGCCGCGACACGGCCATTCGAGGGGGTCAGCCGCCGGTCGGTCACAGCGACCAACGTGCGCCAAGCGCCGCCAGCAAGGCCCGCGCGCCTTGGCCAAAACCGCCCTTGCCGCGCGCCGGGGCCGGTTTCGGCGCCCAGCCGTAGATGTCGAAATGCGCATAGGTCGCGCCCTGCACGAACCGTCTGAGGAACAGCGCCGCAGTGATCGCGCCGGCGAACCCGCCCGACGGCGCGTTATCCAGATCGGCGATCCCCGGCTCGATCATCGGCTCGTAAGGGGTGTGAAACGGCATCCGCCAGACCGGATCGGCCATGCCCGGCGCCGCCGCGAACAACGCCGCAGCCAGCCCGTCATCATCGGTAAAGAACGGCGCCAGATCGGGGCCGACCGCGACCCGCGCCGCGCCGGTCAGCGTCGCCATCGACACAATCAGATCGGTCGGTTCCTCGCTGGCCAAGGTCAGCGCATCGGCCAGCACCAACCGGCCTTCGGCATCGGTGTTGTTGATCTCGACCGTCTTGCCCAGCCGCGAGGTCAGAATATCGCCGGGGCGGAACGCATTGCCCGCCACCGCGTTTTCGACCGCCGGGATCAGCACCCGTAACTGCACCGGCAGACCCAGCGACATGATCATATGCGCCAGCCCCAGAACCGTCGCGGCGCCGCCCATGTCCTTTTTCATCAACAACATCGACGACGAAGGTTTCAGGTCCAGCCCGCCGGTGTCGAAACACACGCCCTTGCCGACCAGCGTCAGCTTCGGCCCCACGCCGCCCCAACGCAGGTCCAGCAATCGCGGCGCCTGCGCGGCAGCGCGGCCAACCGCATGAATCATCGGGAAATTTTCGGCCAACAGGTCGTCACCCCGAACCGCTGTGGCGGTGGCGCCGTGGCGTATGGCCAGATCGAACACCGCCCGTTCCAGCGCTTGCGGCCCCATGTCCGAGGCTGGTGTGTTGATCAGATCGCGGGTCAAAGCCTCGCCCGCAGCCATGGCCTCGACCCGGGCGGCGTCGATGCCGGCAGGGGCGACCAGTTGCGCCGCAAGCGGGGTTTGGCTGTGATAGCGGTCGAAACGATAGCCCGCCATCAGCCATCCCAGCGCCTCTTGCGCCAAGGCATCGCCGGTCAGATCGGTTTCCAACCGATAGCTGCCTGCCGGCAGTTTTCCCGCCGCCGCCGCCAGATGAAACCGCGCCCGTGCGCGGCTGACGTCCGTGCCGAAACCTGCTGCCGCCGCCAGAATACCGCCTTTGCCATCGGGCAGAACGACCGTTTGACCGATCTTGCCCTCAAAGCCCATCGCCGACACCCATGCCGCATCCGAGGGCGGCAGGCTGGCCCGCCAATCGGCCAGCTTGTCCTGCGAAATCAGGTAAAGCGGGCGCGTGGCCTCGGTCTCGGGTGCAAAGCAAAGCGGCATTCTGATCCCCTGTCGGTTTCCCTCAGACTAGTGGGAATGGCGGCGCCTGCAAGCGGGGATCAGCCGGAAAGATCCTGCAAATCCCAGACCATTTTCAATGTCCGCCCGCCCTGCCGTTGCAGCCGGGCCAGCACCGCCGCCAAGGCCACCGGATCACACCTTGGCGCGATCTGGGCCGCGTCGGTGGCGACCCGTGCCAGACTGCAAAACCCCAGCGGTTCGGCAATGTCGCGAATCCGTCGGGCCAGCCGCGCCAGATCCGCCGCCGAACCACCGGCCGACAGCGTCGCCGCGTCGGCCAACAAGGCCTCAAGATCGGCCACCGCCGAGGCCAGCGCCAGATTCGCCCGCGCCTCGCCCAGGTCCAGATAGAACCCGGCCAGCCGGTCGGCATCCATTTTCAGTGGCTCATCCGGCCACAAAACCGTAACCCCTTTCACGAAACCCTCCGCCGCACCTGATCCAAATCTCACCCGCGCTCATTGTTGTTGCACAAGCTCAACAAACAGTTTCGGCAGATGCGAAAAACATCTCGAATTTTTTAAAAATGCAGTTAGATAGGGGCCATGACAAACGCGCCCGATGATCTAAATTTTGCTCGCCCGCTGCCCGCTTTTCTGGTGCAGCGATATCAAGGCTGGAAAGCCACAACCTATGCCGAGAACAAGGTCTGGTATCGCCGCCTTGCCGAGGAAGGACAGCGTCCGCGCACCATGGTTATCGCCTGTTGCGACAGCCGGGTGCATGTGACCTCGATCTTCGGTGCCGATCAGGGTGAGATTTTCATCCACCGGAATATCGCCAACCTTGTTCCGCCTTACGAGCCGGACGGCGACCACCACGGCACCTCGGCCGCAGTCGAATATGCGGTGAAATATCTCAAGGTCGCCAACCTGTTGGTGATCGGCCACTCGAATTGCGGTGGCGTTCAGGGCTGTCATTCGATGTGCTCGGGCAGCGCCCCGGATCTTGAGGAAAAATCCAGCTTCGTCGGTCGCTGGATGGATATTCTGCGCCCCGGCTATGAAAACGTGAAACAGCTGGACCCCGAGGCGCAACTGCCCGCGCTTGAGAAAGAAGCCATCCTTGTATCGCTCAAGAACCTGATGACCTTTCCCTTCGTGCGCGAAGCCATCGAAGCCGAGGAACTCAGCCTGCATGGCGTCTGGCATGACATCAGCGAAGGCACTTTGCTGAACTACGATCCGGCGAAATCGGATTTCGTTCCGGCTTAAGTCTTTTGAATACAACGAAAAAAGGCGGCCTTGCGGGCCGCCTTTTCTGTTTGTTCAGGTCGCCGGGATCAGCGCTTGGACAGCACCCGGTTTACCAGCACTTCAGCGATCTGCACCGCGTTCAGGGCCGCGCCTTTGCGCAGGTTGTCCGACACGCACCACAGGTTGATGCCGTTTTCAATCGTGCTGTCCTGACGGATGCGGCTGATATAGGTCGCATAGTCGCCCACGCATTCGACCGGGGTGATATAACCGCCGGGTTCGCGCTTATCGACGACCATGATACCCGGCGCTTCGCGCAGGATGTCGCGGGCTTCGTCCTCGTCGAGGAACTCTTCGAATTCGATGTTGATCGCTTCCGAGTGGCCGACGAAAACCGGAACCCGCACGCAGGTTGCCGTCACCTTGATCGACGGATCGACGATCTTTTTGGTTTCAGCGACCATTTTCCATTCTTCCTTGGTCGACCCGTCGTCAAGGAACACGTCGATATGCGGAATCACGTTGAACGCGATCTGCTTGGGATAGACGCTGGGCGCGACTTCCTGACCGGGGACATACATGCCCTTGGTCTGGTCCCACAGTTCGTCGATCGCGTCTTTGCCGGTGCCCGACACGGACTGATAGGTGCTGACCACAACGCGCTTGATTTTGGCGCGGTCATGCAGCGGCTTCAGCGCCACCACCATCTGCGCGGTCGAGCAGTTGGGGTTGGCGATGATATTTTTCTTCGAATAGCCCATAATCGCGTCGGCGTTCACTTCGGGAACGATCAGCGGGATCTGCGGGTCATAGCGATACAGCGACGAGTTATCGATCACGACACAGCCCGAGGCGGCGGCTTTCGGCGCATAGATTTTCGTCGCGTCCGAGCCAATGGCGAACAGCGCGATATCCCAGCCGGTGAAATCGAAATTCTCAAGATCCTGGGTCTTCAGGGTCTTGTCGCCAAAGCTGACCTCGGTACCAAGCGAACGGCGCGAGGCAAGCGCGGCGATTTTATCCACCGGAAACTGGCGCTCGGCCAGAATGTTCAGCATTTCGCGGCCCACGTTACCCGTGGCGCCGACAACGGCGACTTTGTAGCCCATAGTGGCTCTCCTATTGTCTTGAGACATGGCGCGGTGCATATCGCAAACGATTCGCAGTTGAAAGGGGTGCGGTCACCGCGCAGCGCGGGCGAGCGCTAACTTATGCGCAATTGCAACGGCATCGACCTGTTGCGCCCCGTCTGGGCCGGTTTCGGCCCTTGGATAATACTCGGCATCCAGAAAATTCATGAATCTGGCCCGAAATTGCGGGTCGAAATCCAGCGAATCGGGATCCGAGAGGACAGTGTTCAGGCGGGCAGGCGTATCGGCGACAGTGGTCAGGCCGGGCTGCGCGAAAAACGCTTGTCCCAGAACGATCACCGGCTTGTCATGAAAGAACGCCTGCAAGCCGACCGAGGAATTGATGGTTATCACCCCGTTTGAGGCCGCGACCTGCGCAAACGTGTCGGTCTGGTTGTCGACGATCATCCGGCCCTTGGCCGCCGCAAGGGCCTGCGCCAGCGGCTCGGCCAGTGATGTTTTCGCTGACGGGTGTTCCTTGACCCGGATGTGCCAGCCTTTGGGCAAAGCCTGCGCCGCCTCAGCCAGTGCCGCCAACATGCCCGGCACCGATCCGACCCAGCCCGCGAACAGGGTGATCTGGCTGTCATTGGGCACCTGAAGCGGCACGAACAGGAACTTGCCCGCCGTGTCCAAGGCCTCGGCCCCGCCCTGCCCGACATCTGCGCGGCGCGAGGCCCGCGCGGTCAGGTTCGCCCCCAGATCACGCCAGCCCTCGCCATTGCGCACGGGATCGTCGCCCGCCCAACCGGCGAACCATGCCGCACC